>CAJMRA010000066.1 GCA_905215675.1 uncultured bacterium
GGAAACCACCTTGTGCGCTAGCCAAGGGGGTTTCCTTCCCCCCAGAAGAACGATTGTTAACACGCCCTAAAACGCTTTATCCTTATTCAAAGGCAAAACGCGCTATCCCCGCCGCAAACCGCCCGGCATGGAAGCGGCCTTCTGCGGCCTGTTCTGCTGCGCCTGCGCCGCGGGCGCTTCCTGCTGCGGGGTCCCCGGAGCCTCCACGATGGCGCGCAGCAGGCCCATGGTACTTTCCACGTCCTGCTTTTCCGACACTTCCTGACACAGGAAGTTGTTGATCAGCGGCATCTTGGCAATGGCCTCGTCGATCTCGGGATTGCTGCCCCGGGCATAGGCCCCGATATTCACCATATCCTCGACCTTGCGGTAGGTGCTCATGCTGCGCAGCACGGCGCGCCCGGCCATCAGGTCTTCCCGCTTGCAGATATCGGAACGCAAACGGCTTATGGAACGGAGAACGTCAATAGCCGGGAAATGCCCCTGGTCCGCCAGATCGCGCGTCAGCACGATATGCCCGTCCAGAATGGAACGGACGGCGTCGGCAATGGGCTCGTTGAAATCGTCGCCGTCCACCAGCACCGTATAAATGCCGGTAATGGTGCCGGAAGAAGACCGCCCTGCCCGCTCCAGCAGCTTGGGCAGCTGGGCAAAGACCGTCGGCGTATAGCCCTTGGTGGTCGGCGGTTCGCCGACGGCAAGCCCCACTTCGCGCGCGGCCATGGCGAAACGCGTTACGGAGTCCATCATCAGCAGCACGTCCTTGCCCTTGTCGCGGAAATATTCGGCAACGGCCGTGGCGGCATAGGCGGCGCGCATGCGCACCAGCGGCGACTGATCGGACGTGGCGATGACCAGCACGGAACGGGCCATGCCTTCCGGTCCCAGATCGCGCTCCATGAATTCCAGCACTTCACGACCGCGTTCGCCGATCAGCCCGATGACGTTGACGTCGGCCTTGGTGTAACGGGCCATCATGCCCATGAGCGTGGACTTGCCAACGCCGGAACCGGCCATGATGCCCACGCGCTGCCCCTTGCCCAGCGTAATCAGGCCGTTGATGGCGCGCACGCCCACGTCGAGAATATCCGTAATGCGGGGACGTTGCAGGGGGCTCGGCGGATCGGCATACAGGCTGCCGAGTTCGGGATGCCAGTCCCGGCGCGCGTCCAGAATCCATTGCGGCGTAAAGGGACGCTGGGCCTCCATCTGGGCGGCAAAGTCCGCCTTGCCTTCCGACGTCCGGGCCAGCGGCGACGCGCACAACTCGGTGCTGATGGCCGGACCGGAATCAAGCGGCGTGCCGAAGGCGTCGAAGGCCCGCCCCAGCAGCTCCGGCCCCACGGGGAAAACCGGCGGCAGACTGGTATTGCGGATGCGGCTCCCGGGACGAATGCCGCGCATGTCGCCGTAGGGCATGAACAGCAGATTGCCGTCGCGGAACCCCACGACTTCGGCGGCGATGCCCTCGCTGTCCTCCGAAGGCATCATATGACAGACAGCCCCCAGAGGCGCGCGCAAGCCGCTGCCTTCCGCCACAAGACCGACCACCTTGGTCACCTTGCCGTACAACTTCATGGGGCTGCCCGCCTGCAAAAGCCGACTACAGGACTGGGGATCAAGCTTCATGGTCTTTCCTTATCTGGAAGCTGTTTTCACAAACACGCCGGACGCGACGCGCGCCTGCCTCATGCAATCCGGGGACGTGCGCCCGAAGAAGACACCGCAACAGGCACGGGCGGCCGCGTCCCTGAGCATTTGCAGGTCGCAGCGCGTTGCGTTTCAACCTGCAAAGGTAAAAACCCTATGCGCCGGGCAGGAATCCGCCGCCGGTCAGCACCTCGGGAGGCGTGGCAGGAGCGGGCTTGCGGGCAGGCGCCGGAGCCGCGGGAGCGCTGACGGAAGGCGTCGCGGGCGGTTCCTCCAGCGGGAAGAGTTCGTCTTCCAGAGCCGCGCGGGTGGCGTTGGAACGCGGTTCCGGCAGGGCGTCTTCCGAAGCTGCGGCGGCCTTCGGCGTCTCCGGCACGTCGGCAACGGCCGGGGCGGCCTGCGGCTCCGCGTCCGTCGCCGGGGCGGGTGCGGCGTCGCCGGGATTTTCCACGGCCGGAGCGGCCTCCGCCGCCGTAGCGACGGTTTCTTCGGGAAGCGGCGCGGGAGCCTCGTCCGGGGACGATCCGCCTTCCGCCAGCGCCATATCAAGTTCGGCGTCCGGCAGGGCGTCCAGACCGGTCGGCGCTTCCTCCGAAACGGTTTCCGCGGGAAGCTCCGGCTCCGCGGGCGCTTCCGCCGCGGGAGCAGCCTCCACGGGCGGTTCCTCAAAGGGCGGCTCGACCTCGTCGGAGGCGTCCACGGGCGCAAGCGCCCTGATGCGCTGCACGGCGCGCCGGGCCATTTCCTCGGCGGCCTCACGCACCTCGCGTTCCGCATTGCTGCCGGGCAGGGCCAGATGTATGAGCACGCTGTCCACAAGGTCCTTGAAGCATTCCCTGCGGGCGTCGACGCTGCCGCTGTTGGTCTCCACGATGAAACCGCCCAGTTCCAGCGAGGCGTCGCCTTCCACAACCCAGTTCTGCAACTCCGGCGCGCGTTCCCGCGCGGCCTTGAACAGGGTTCCCACCATCTTTTCGTCCTCGGGATGCACCCGGACGGTAATGGTGGCACGATTTTCCAGCAGGGACAGGGAATCCAGCAGCACGGCGCGCACCACGGCGTCATGCTGCGTATCCATCACATGCCCCGTGGCGGCGCTGACCGCCACGCGGGTCAGTTCCGCCAGGTCTTCGCGCCACTGGGCGTCGATGGTCTCGAACTGGGCGGAAAGGGCTTGCAGCACCCATGCCAGATGCTGCCCCAGCTCGCCGCGGAAGGCGCGCAGTTCGCCCTCCGCGCTTTCCACGCCGGCGGCATGGCCGTCGGCCTCGGCGGTTTCATGAATACGGGACGCATCGTCGCGGATGCGCTGGGCTTCGGCCCTGATATCGGCGGCTTTCTGCAATTCCGCCTGCATGGCCTCGTACCCCTCTTTCGTGGACTGGCGAATGCGCTCCACTTCCGCCAGAATCAGGTCGCTCTGGCGCTGCGCCTCTTCCCGCGCTTCGGCCAGCACCTTCTGGCGCTCGGCATAGGCTTCGCCGAGAATCTGCCGCGCCCGTTCGGTAGCCTTTTCACGGACGCGCTCCATATAGTCTTCCTGCACCTTCCGGCGCACCTGCGCCCGCCGTGCGGGCTCCTGCATGGCGTCCAGTTCCTCCACGGTGGCCTCGCGCTCACCCATGAAGATGGTACCCCACTTCTTGCGCAAATCGTCCAGGGGCATGGTTGTTCTTCCTTTTTTCGTTTCGGCGTGGACAGTGCCGGCCATGTTCCCGAACAGCCGTACCGAAGATCGTTTTTCTCAAAAACGCCGGGGCTCCGGCGACCGCGGGAGCGGACGCCCGCGCCCGGATACGGGAAAGGGTCTTTCCCTCCGGGCGAAGGCGATGACGCCCGTAAAGACAGGCATACCTTCCCGAAAGGGAATCGCTACACAAAAATATCGCTGTTGCCGCCGCGATTGACCACGACCTTGTTTTCGGCCTCGAGCCGCCGCACGACCTTGACGATGTTCTGCTGCGCGCCTTCCACGTCCGAAAGCTTGGTGGGGCCCATGTATTCCAGCTCTTCGCGGATCATGTTGGCGGCGCGTTCGGACATGTTGCGGAAGAACTTTTCCTTGAGCTCGTCGCTGGCGCCGCGCAGGGCAAGAATGAGGTCTTCCTGCTGCGTTTCCCGGATGACTTCGCGGATACCCTTGTCGTCGATATTCTTGCAGTCCTCGAACACGAACATGAGGTTGCGGATATCTTCGGCCATCTGGGCGGAATCTTCCTCGATTTCCGAGAGGACTTCCTCTTCGGTGGCGCGGTCCACCGCGTTGAGGATTTCGGCCACGGACTGCACGCCGCCGACCTTCTTGCCTTCCTTGCCGCCCATGGCGATAAGCTGACTCGTCAGCACCTTGTCCACTTCCATGAGCATGTCTTCCGGCACGGATTCGAGACGCGCCAGACGCATCAGCACCTCGGCGCGCACGCCGGCGGGCAGGCTGGTCAGCAGGCTGGCCGCCTGATCGGAATTGAGATGTCCCATGATGAGGGCCAGCGTCTGCGGGTGCTCGTTGCGCAGAATCTGCGACAGCATGCGCGGGCTGACCTGGCCGAGTTCGCGGAAGGGAGCCGGGCCGGTATCGAGATTGAGGGTGTCCATGATATACTTTGCCGTTTCCGGATCCGTATTTTTGACAAGCAGCCGCTTCAGCGTGTCGCTGCCGCCGGAGATCATGTCCACGCCTTCCACCAGCGATTCGTGGAATTCGCGCAGCACCTGCTCCACCACTTCCTTGGGCACGGGCGGCAATTCCACAATCGCGCGGGAAACGTCGGCAATTTCCTGCCGATCCATGCGCTTGAACACGTCCGAGGTGAACTTGTCACCCATGGAAAGCAAAAGTACGGCAATGCGCTGCTGTCCCGTCAGTTCCATCCCCAATCCTCCACGGCTGCCTTCGGCTGCATGGCGTTCGTCACGGCTCGCTGCAGCGCGCGTCCACACCCTCTTTTTCCGATATAAAGTGTAGACATTTTTACGACTTTTTTTAACCCACTGCCCTAAATACGAAAAATCGGCGCTCCGGGAGACAATCTGCCGGAGAGCCTCGACGAGTGATGCGCGACTCTTGCGAGCCGCGCATCACTTTCTCATTACTTGTCGTGATTACTGCTTTTTGTCAAGCCACCGCTTGATGATGTTGACGGCCTGATCCATATGCTGATCCGTCATGCGGAAGAGCCGCAGTTTCAATTCTTCCACGCGCTGATTGGTTTCCTTCTGGGCGTGGCGCAGGGCCTTGATATCCGCGAGAGAGGGGAGATTCTTGCCGCCGTCGTCAACGGGCTGCGGACGTCCTCCGCTAGGCTTTTGCACTACTTTCATTCTTTCCCATCCAGCCGCGCATAAGGGTCACGACCTGTTCCATGTGGTTGTCGGACAGGGCGAAGATATGCGCCTTGAGAGCTTCGATATCCTTGTAGGACATTTCGTCCTCATCCTCGTCGGCCGCTTCGGCGTCTCCCTTGGCCGCATCTTCCAGCGCTTCGTAAAGGGCGAGCTGTTCTTCGGCGGCGGGCAGGCCCACAAGGTCGTCGACCATTTCCCCGGCTTCCACCTTCGGACGGATGAGGGCCAGCACCACGGGACGGACGACCAGCATCAGGAAGAGGAAGGCCAGCAGGGCATTGAGCAGCGGCTTGCCCAGACGTTCGGCATAGGTGGCGAGGATGTCGCCAAAGTTCGGGTCGACAGGCGGTTCGGAATCCATGAAGGGAGCGGAGCTGACTTCGAGGGAGTCGCCGCGCGCCGTATCCAGACCCACAGCATTTGACACCAATTGCCGTACGCGATCAAGCTCTTCCTTGCTGCGGGGCGTGAAAGCCCAGGCGCCGTCAACCTTCTGATAGGTGCCGTCGATGATGACGGCCACGGTCAGGCGGCGCAGGTCGCCCACGTTGGCCACAATCTGCTGTTCTTCCTTGTTGATTTCGTAGTTGGTGGTGCGGGTTTCGCGGCTGCCGTTCTGGTCGGACACGGAACCGGTGATGCCGTCGCCGCGGAAGTTGGCGTCCGGCGCGCCGCCTTCCAGATTGGCGCGACCCTGCTGCGTTTCTTCGCTGCGCTGCTCGCTGCGTACGGCCACCTTTTCGGGGTCGAAGAGTTCGCGACGAATGGTCTTCTGGCTGAAATCCATGTCGGCGTTGACCTTGGCGATGACGCGCCCGGGCCCGAAGAGCGGCTGCAACATTTCCTCGATGCGGCGTTCCAGATTGCGCTGCACTTCGAGACGATGTTCCATCTGCGTGGAGGAAGCGCCCGCCAGGCTGTCCGACACGGGCTGGTACAGCACCTTGCCGCCGTTGTCGGTGATGGACACATGATTGGGATCAAGGCCTTCCACCGCCATGACGGTCATGTTGAGAATGGCGTTGATTTCCTTGGGGTCCGGCTTGCGGGTGGGCGTATGCAGCTTCAGCACCACCGATGCGGACGGGGCCTGACGATCTTCCACAAAGAGGCTGCGCTGCGGAATGACCAGATGGACGCGCGCGCTCTCGACGCTGGGAAATTCGCTGATGGTGCGCGCCAGTTCGCCCTGAAGCGCCCGCGTATAGTTGATCTTCTGCACAAAGTCCGTCTGGCCGACCTTGACCTTGTCGAAGAGTTCAAAGCCGATGCCCTGCCCCACCAGACCGCCTTCGCCGGCAACCCGGATACGCTGGGCATACACCACCTCGCGCGGCACCATGACGGTCGTGCCGTTGTCGGCGAGCTGATACGGCGTCTTGTCCGCCTGCAACATCTTGATGACGCGGTTGGCGTCTTCCGGCGTCAGGTTGGAATACAACACCTGAAAATCGGGACGGCTGGAATAAATGGCCAGACCGATAAAGGCGGCAAGCACAAGGACGGTACCGGCACAGACGGAAATCCGCTGTCCCTTGCTCATGCGCCCCCAGGCTTCTTTGATGCGTTCACTCATACTGGACATGAAAGGCGGTGTTGCCATGGTGTTACTCCTCATCCTGACGGTTCCTGACAAGGCTTTGACGCCTCGCTCTCGCACTGTATTATGCAACGGGCGTGCCAAAAAGAGCGCTCCAGACATGAACGCCTGTCACTTCTCGAAACATCATGTTTTTTCAGCTAATTATAGACGATAGTCGCTGCCCCGCCGCCTCGCGCCTTCTCTTTTTCAAAGATAAAACGCGCTAAAAAAAATCGCTTTCCCGTGCCCGAACGACACGAAAAAGCGACGGCGGCCCCCTTCCTGAAGGGCATCGTCAAGAAACCGAAACGGCCGGGCGCGCTCCGCCTGTTCCGCAAGGCGCGCGCCGGAAGCCCGGGAAACACGGGGCCTCGACCGGCAAGGCGCCCTTCGGCGGCGGCTCCGGGACGGTCCGCCGCTTCCGATGGAAGAACAAAAAAATGACGCTTCGCGGCAACCTTTCCGTCGCCGTCGACGCGTCAAAAAAATTATCGGCGTTCCCCGTCCGCCCGCGCGCGGCGTCGCGCGCCCGCCTTCCTTCCGCGCGGTTTCGCAAAAGTCGCAACGGCAACTGGACGCCGAAGCCCGCGCATGGCATGCTTTGTTACGCGGTATCCCCCACGGGGCAGGAGCATTCCGCCCTGTCCGAACGAACATGACGCATACCCCCGGAGGTTCCATGCCACACCTGCGACCCCTTGTCCTTGCAGCGCTGCTGCTGATCATGACGGCCATGCCGACGGCGGCCACACAGCACCTTACCGGAGAGGCCTTTGACGGACTGCGCTGGGGCACGCCCGTCACGAATCTGCCGCCCTTTCTCGGCACGGCGCGGAAGCTGATCGAACCCGTCGTCACGGATCAGAACATGTATCATTACGCGCTGTCCCGCGCCATGAGCATTGCCGACAAGCCGGTCCTCGGCTATGTCAGCGCCACGGAAACCCAGCGCCTCAACGGGCTGCTGTTCCACTATTGCGGCACAAGGACCTTCGCCGTCGCCATGAAAGCCTTTCGCGACATGGCCTACGCGCTGTCGCGCCAGTGGGGCCCCTACCAGAACGAAAGCCTGACGGGGCGTCACATTTACGGCCATGAGCATTACCGCTACCGCTGGCGCAGCGTGTATACCGTCATCACGCTGACCGCCGACTTCTATAACGGCATCGGAGAAATTTTCGTGGAATACCTTCCCGTCATCTACTGAGCCGGACAGCCGTGACCGCGCCGCCGCGCATGGTAAAAAGCGCCCTTTGCGCGCGACTCCCGGCGTCGTCTTCCCTTCCCGCAACGCCCCGGCCGACCGGCGGCGCGCTCCGGCAGCTCCTGCCGAAGTCCGCCCGTCCGGCGCGACGGCGGCCCCGCCTTTCGTCGCTCCCCCGCCCGCAGCGCTCCAGCGGCTGCGGGCAAACGCGACGGCGGAAAAAGCGGGAAAAAGCCCGAACGAATCAGAATTGCAGCTTGGCCAGTTCCTTGTAGGCTTCCAGCACCTTGCCGCGCACGGCCGTGGTGAGCTTCATGGCAAGGCTGGACTTCTGCATGGTCACCATGAGTTCATGCACATTCTGATTGCGGCCCGAAGCGAATTCCTCCACGGCCTGCGCCTTGGCCTGCTGCAAATCGTTCACGCGCGCCAGCGATTCGGAAAGGGTCTGCGAAAAGCTGTTGTCCTGTCCGAAGGGCGTATGCCGCGCTTCGCGCCGCACCATGAGTTCGCTGTGCGAACCGAAATCCTCGCTCCGATCCACGCTGTCGCGCAACAGGCTTCTGTCGGTTCCGCGACCGTACTGCACCGGCATGCCCTGCCGCAGCGAGCTTTCCACCGCATTGAAGTGCTGAACGGCATCCGCATACGCCTTCATACCCGTAGACTGCACACCCATGATCTTTCTCCTCTTCCCGCGGCGCGTTCCTGCCCGGGAACGCCGCCGTCTTCCGCCTGTATCTTTCGTCGCCCGCCCGTCCGGCGCGCGACGCAGCCTTTCCTGATTACTTGCCGATTTCCAGGGCCTTGGTATACATGCCCTTGATGGCTTCCATGGTGGTGACGTTGGCTTCGTAATTGCGCTGCGTCGTCATCATGTGCGCCATTTCTTCCACCACGTTGATATCGGGATAGAACACATAGCCGTCCGCGTTGGCGTCGGGATGTCCCGGTTCGTACACGCGCTTGAGCGGACGATTGTCAATATTCACCGACATGACGCGAACGCCCTTGAGTTCACGATCCAGCGCCGAACGCATATGGATGGAAAAGGGATCGTCCACATCCGTGGATACCTGCACCACGGTACGGCGACGGTAAGGACCGCCCAGCGGGGTACGCGTCGTCTTGACGTTGGCCAGGTTCATGGAAATGGTGTTCATGCGCGTACGATCGGCCGTCAGGCCGGACGCACTGATATCAAGCGCCGTCATGAAATCCATGATAAACCTCCTTTGCACCAAAGCGGGACCAGAGCATTTTCAGTTTGAAACGTACTGCGTTTCAAACCATACGGCCTGTCGTTCCGCAAAAAGAACCCTGTTTTTTCGCTCACGTCGGGCCGGGCGGCGCTGTGCCGCCTCGCGTTTCACCTTTTTCACAGGCAAAACGCTCTAGACCTGCTTGGCATCCTGAATCAGCGTGGACAGCCCCTCGAAATTCTTCGCCTGAATCTGGGTCAGCGCCGAGTAATGCAGCTGATTCTTGGCATGCTTGGCCATTTCCTTGTCCAGATTCACACGGTCTTCACCATGAATCTGCCGCGGCTTGAACTGCTTGAACCATTCGGGGCTGAATGTTTCCGCGGAAAACTGCGCGGGCATGTGCCCGGCGCGGGTCGTGCTCATGGTGCCGCGCATGTCGAAACCCAGAGCCTTCTGCAACTCGTCTTCAAATTCGAGTTCGCGCGGCTTGTAGTTGGGGGTTTCCATATTGGCAAGGTTGCTTGCAATGACATTCTGCCGTTGCAGCTGCATATCCATGACCTTGCTGATCAAATCAATCTGTGCATTGAACATACTCTTCATGACACGTCTCCCACGTGATTGCTTTCGTTGTACACTTCCTAAAGCAATGAGCGTGCCATTCGCAAAAAAGTAAATAATATCAACATAAA
>CAJMRA010000067.1 GCA_905215675.1 uncultured bacterium
GCGTTTCACCTTTGAAAAAGGTGAAAACGCGAGGCGGCGGCACAGCGCCGCCCGACCCGGAATGCGCGGAAAAACCGCGTTTTCCCGCGAAACGACAGGCCGCATGGCGTGAACTTGCGCCAGACAAAAAGCCCCCGGCGGGGACGCCGGGGGCCTGGAGAACGGACGCGCGCAGGCGCGGGCTACTTGCCGCCGTACTGGGCCAGCTTCTGTTCAAAATCCGTGAGCGAATTGCGCACGATCTTGTGCAGGGCCAGCAGGGCGATCAGGTTGGGGATGACCATCAGACCGTTGAACAGGTCGGCCAGCGCCCAGACGAGATCAACCTTCAGGGTTGCGCCGATGACGATGAAGATACAGACGACGATGCGGTAGGGCAGCAGGCCGCCGTCGCCGAAGAGGAAGCGCACGTTCTGCTCGCCGAAGAAGTACCAGCCGATGATGGTGGAGTAGGCAAAGAAGAACAGGCAGATGGCGACAAAGCTCATGCCGAAGCTGCCGAGGCCGAGATTGTAGGCCTTCTGGGTGAGTTCGATGCCGGTGGTCTGATAGTCCAGCACGCCGGTCACAAGAATGACGATGCCGGTAAAGGTCACGATCAGCACGGTGGTGAAGACGCCGAAGATGGCGACGAGTCCCTGTTCGGCGGGATGTTCCACCTTGGCGATGGCGTGGGCATGCGGCGTGGAGCCCATGCCGGCTTCATTGGAGAACAGCCCGCGGGCCACGCCGAACTGCATGGCCTTGGCCACGGTAAGACCCAGCGCGCCGCCGGCAACGGCCTGCGGATTGAAGGCCGCGGTGAAGATGAGCTTGAAGGCCGGGATGATCTGGCTTGCATTGGACAGGATGACGTAGGTGCCGCCCAGCAGGTAGACCGCGGCCATGAAGGGAACGAGCTTTTCCGTGACGCTGGCGAGGCGTCCCACGCCGCCGAAGAAGACGATGCCCGCCAGAACGGCCGTCACGATACCCGTGGCGAGGAGCGGGATGTTGAAGGCCGTCTGCATGCCCTGGGAAATGGAGTTGGATTGCACCATGTTGCCGATGCAGCCCAGGGCGATGATGATGGCGATGGAGAAGAAGACGGCCAGCGGTTTGAACCTGGGGCCGAGACCCTTGGTGATGTAGTAGGCGGGGCCGCCGACCACGTGACCGTGTTCGTCGGTATCCTTGAAGGTCTGCGCCAGCACGGCTTCCGCAAAGATGGTGGCCATGCCGAAGAAGGCCGCGACCCAGAGCCAGAAAAGCGCTCCGGGGCCGCCGGACACCAGCGCCGTGGCTGTTCCGGCCACGTTGCCCGTGCCTACCTGCGCGGCCACGGCCGTGGCCAGCGCCTGGAAGGAGCTCATGCCCGTCTTGTCGGCTTTCTTGCCGAAGAGCGTGGCGCCGCCGAACAGGTACCGGGCCGCAAGGCCGAACTGGCGAACCTGCACGAAGCGCAGCAGAAAGGTGTAAAAAATGCCGGTGCCGCACAAGAGGGGGATGAGGACGAATACCCCCCACAGGACGCTGTTGATGTCGCCGACCAGCGAATTGAGAAAATCCATGCATTTCCTCCTGACGGGAAAGACGTGATTTCTGCCGGGCGTCGGCCGGAGCCGACGTCGCGACAAGGTCAAGGGAAGAGCAGAATACTCATGATGCCGTCGGCACGGGGGAAGCAGGGCATCAGCCTGAAGACAGGCCGCTCTTCAAACCACGGACATGTATACCGTCATCCTCCGTTGCGAGCGGCGGATGGAGACGTCGGGGGGGATTTCTCAAAAATACCACAGGGACATTTTATCGAAGTCGGAAAAGCATACCATGCTTTGGACACATGGTCGAGTCCTCTGCGGGCGTTTTTATTTCTTGCGACGCCGGGACAGTTGCCAGGTGCAGCGTATGACGGAAAGAATATCGTTGAACAACGGATGCGGGGAGACCGTTTCCGGTTCCCTGTCGTCCGGGAACGGCGTCCGGGACGGCGTCAGGGGTTCGATGGCCTCGTGACGGGGGGGAGCGTCTGCGGGGGGGGCGTCCGGCGGCGGGAAAGGCTCGGCGGACGCGGCCCCGGTTTCGTCGTTTTGCGCGCCGGGATCGGTGCGCGCGGCCCGGCGTTCCTGCCAGAGCTGGAAGGCGGCGGCTTCCCGGCGTCGATCCTCGGCGGCCTGACGCAGCCGTTCTTCCCGCTGCCGGGCCAGTACGGCCAGCTGCCGCCGGATTTCCCGGCTAAGGGAAAGGGCCTCGTCGCCGAGTTCGCCTTTCAGGTGATTTTCCAGACGGGCGATGAGTTCGTCGCTTTCGGCGCGGATGCGGGCCGCGTTTTCGTCGCCGTCGCTGTCCTCCGCGGCGGAGGCCAGACAGGTTTGCGCGAGCTTGTCCGCAATGGCCGCGCCGTCGGTGATGTCGTGGACGGCGGCCAGCGCCTGCGCGGCCCCTTCCGCGTCGCCCTGGCGCAGCAGGCGCTGGGCCGCGGCCAGAACGGGATTGCGCGCCCGCGGATTTTCCTGCAACAGGCGCATATAGGCGGAGCGCGCCTTGTGCCAGCGCCGGGCCCGGGCAAAGGTGTCGGCGGCCCGGGCCAGCCATGCCCGATAGCGGGCCTTGTCTCCCTTGCCCTTGTAGGCGGCGGCGATGCCCAGTTCGGCCTCGCCCTTGATATGCTCCGCCCGCAGGGCCCGCTGAAAGGCGGCGATGGCCGTATTCCACCGTCCGGCCTCCAGACAGCGCAGGGCCGCGTTGAAATAGTCCTCGGGGCGACGCTCCGGTTTGAGCAGCATGGCGTACGAGGCCAGCGCGTCATTGAAGGCGCTGGCGTCGGCGTCGGCCGCGGCCTTGTGCAGCTGCCGCTCGTGAGCGGCATAGGTCGTCAGGGAAAGGAGCTGACGCCGGAGCGCGTCCACGGAGTAGGGGCGGGAAAGCAGCGCGCTTGCGCCGCAGCCGAGCGCGGCCATCTGCTGGGCTTCGTCGTCGTTGGCCAGAAGCAGCAGCACCGGCTGCGAAACCAGCCGGGGATGCAGGCGAAGCATGGCGCAGAACTGCTCGCCGTCCATGTCCTCCAGCTCCTGATGGCAGACGATGACGTCCGGCGTCTCCGGGCGTGAACCGGCCGCCAGACCGTCCAGCAGGCGCGCGGCCTCCACGCCGGAGGTCATGCTCCACCGGGTTACGGCTCCGGCCTCGCGCAGGGTTCGCTTGTCCACCGACGCGAGGCGTTCGCTTCTGCTCAGCAGCATGACGGAAATGGGACGGGGCGCGGCCACGGCAGTCTCACATCTTGCGGTTGGTTTCCGGCTCCAGGGAGCGGAGCAGGGTCTCATAGCCGACGGCGTCGTCATCGGAGGCGGCTTCGTCAAGGGGCTTGCCCCGGGCCAGCCTGTCCGTCAGGCGGGCGGCTTCCCGGCGGGCGTCGGCCTCGCGCAGCATGTCCATGGCGGCATCGGCGCGCAGATGCTGTTGCAGGCGTTCCTGCTGCGCCATGCGCAGAACGCGTTCATGCACACGAATGCGCACGCCCGCCCGCAAGGCCACGGCGATGCCGTCCGAGGGGCGGCAGTCCACCCGAATCAGTCCCTCCTGGCGGCGCAGCAGCAGGGCTGCATAATAGACGCCGTCCCTGATGTCCACGATTTCCACGCCCACGACGGCGGCCTTGAGCGCCTGCACGGTCATGAGCAGCAGATCGTGCGTCAGGGGGCGGGGGAGCTGTTCGCCGCTGAGCACAAAGGTAAGCGCCATGGCCTCCATGGGGCCGATCAGCAACGGCAGGAAACGTCCGTCGTCCGGGGAGCGCAGGATGACGAGCGGCGATTTGGTATCCGGGTCCAGCGTCAGACCATCCACCTGCATTTCTACCATGGTTCGCCCGCCTGTTGCCCCAGAAGGCTGTGTTTCTTGGCCTCGACGAGACGCGTCCGCACCATGCGCCCGGTCATGTCCCCGGCGGCATGCGGCAGACCGACGTGCACAAGCGCGCCGTAGGGATCGCGTCCCTGCCAGCTTTTCAGCCCGTCCGCTCCGGCATCGCGGCGGCTTTCCCCCTCGATGAGCACGTCGGTTTCCCCGCCGACGCGCGCGTCGAGCCAGTCCTGCCCCAGTTCCTCCTGCAGGGCCTGAAGGCGCAGCAGACGATCCTGCTGCACATCGGGCGCAATCTTGTCGAGAAAGCGCGAGGCCCGCGTTCCCGGACGATCCGAGTAGCAGAAGGAAAAGCTGGACATGAAGCCGCAGCGGCGCACGAGCGCCAGCGTCTGCTGGAAATCCTCCTCGGTTTCTCCGGGGAAACCCACAATGAGATCCGTGGACAGGGCGATGTCCGGCCGGGCGGCGCGCAGCGCGTCCGTCAGCTCGACGAAACGGGCCGCGTCATATTTGCGTCCCATGCGGGCCAGCACGGCGTCGGAACCGGCCTGCAGCGGCAGGTGCAGGCGCGGGCAGAGCGCGGGCAGCTCGCCGAACAGGGCCACGTCCTCCGGGCCCATGTCCTTGGGGTGCGGCGTCACGTAGCGCAGCCGGAGCAGCCCCGGCAGGGCCGCCGCCTGTCGCAGCAGATCGGCGAAACTGACGCCGTCGCCGTACTTGTCCCGGCCGAAGGCGTTGACGTTCTGTCCCAGCAGGCAGATTTCCCGCGCGCCGTCCTCCAGCGCCCTGCGGCAGTCCTCGAGAACGGCCGCCGTACGGCGCGACTTCTGGCGGCCGCGCGTATAGGGCACGATGCAGTAGGCGCAGAAATTGTCGCAGCCCTGCATGATGTTGACGTAGGCGACGGGACCGGAGGGCCCGCGCGCGCCTTCCTCCCGTTCCTCATAACGGGAGGTGAAGTCCAGCAGCGACAGCTTGAGGTCCGGTTCTTCCAGAAGGCGCTCGATGGCCTGCGGCGCGGAGGCCATGCCGTCGCTTCCGGCCACGAGCCGCACCTGCGGCTGGCGGAAAAGTTCCTCGCCCAGCTGCTGGGCCACGCAGCCCGTCACGGCCACCAGCACGTCGGGATTGCCGCCCGTGGCCTGCCGGATGCGTCCCAGGGCGCTCATGACCTTCTGTTCCGGCTTTTCCCGCACGGAACACGTATTGACGACGACGACCCGGGCGTCTTCCAGCGGGCTTTCCGCAAAGCCGCGACGTTGCAGCACGCTCCCGAGCCAGCGGGAGTCGTGCACGTTCATCTGGCAGCCGAAGGTGATGATATGGTAACTTCGTTCCCGCATGCTCTATTGCTCGCGTCCGGAGTGCCCGGAGAACAGCGGCTCTTCTCCATCTTCCATTTCCAGCGTCGCCACCCGTTCCTCCAGCCATTCCAGAACGGCGCGCGCCGTTTCGTAATTCAGCAGCACGCGGGAATGGATGTGGCGGATGATGTCGCGCTGTTCGAACCCGTCCGGCAGATTCTCCGGCCCCAGGGTCCCGTCGGGAGCCACGACGCATTCCGTGGTTTGCGGCAGGGCGTCGCTTTCGTGGTAGAAGTTGAGCTCTATTTCTCCCTGGGGGTTGATGCCGCCCCAGACGCCGTGCGCCGCGTACAGGCGGGCGTCCTTGTCTATGGAGTAGCGATAGCGGATTTTGTTGGGATGGCGGAGAGGACTCATGTAGGCTCCTGTGGCAATTTTTCCCGTTCGCGCGAAGGCGGACGAGTCCCGCAAATGGTAAAAAAGACGGGCCGTGAAGTAAAGCTCTCCGCCGCCTCCCTTGACGCGGGCGCGGGCGTGGCTACAATACGCCGACAGAATCCGGCGTTGGGACGCCGAACAGGAAGGAGACGAGAGCGTGAGCGAAACCAGCATTACCAAACATGAGGTTGTGCCCTATTTCGACATGGAAGGCTTCATGGTCATGAGCCAGGAAAGCCGTCTGGGCGGCGCGACGCTGGAGCGCCTCATCAAACTGTGGGGGGAATGGCTGCCCCGGCTCGAAGTGCGGGAAATCGCGACAGGCGCCATATCCTATCTTGTGGTCTGGCTTCCCGAAGACGTGGAACGGCAGGTGGACGCCGCCTGGGAAAAATCCCCGTCCGACGGCTGGCAGGACAACAATCTCGCCCAGTTCCTCTGCATGGCGGCCGTTCGCGAACTGTTGCCGCAGGTGGAGGACGCGGGCTGCGCGCCCGCTCCCCGGCCCACCGAGGCGCTCAGGGAGGCTCTTGCCTCGCTGGGGCTGCACTACAAGGAGGGCGCGGCGACCCTTGATCGCCGTTTTGCCGTGGTGACGCATTTCCCCTTCAAGGGAGGCTGTGAAATCTGCCACCTGCAAAGCCAGTGCCCCAAGGGGCAGGGACAGAGCGAGGCCGCCAGCGTGCTGCTGCCCGGCTACGAACGCGACGGCAACGCCTGACGCCGCGGTTCCCCTCCCCGGGAACATGCGTATTTTCAGTTCGTTGTCTTTCAACCATACGGCCTGCCGTCCGAGGGAAAAAATGCGGTTTTCCGCTCCCTTCTGGCCGGGCGGCGCGCATCGGAAAAGAAAACGCCTTGCGATACCGAATCGCAAGGCGTTTTTTCACAAGACGGGGAAGGGAGGGCGGAGCGTTCCCTTTTGTCTCCATGCGTGCTATCTTCCCTCCATGACCAGCGTCCGCCACTGTCCGTCCGGCGTGCGCACGGACAGTTCCACGGTGCGGGCGTTGCGGGTCACATTTTCCACCAGACAGGTCTGCACCCTGTCTGTGGCGTAGTCCCGGACGTCAACGGCGTCTCCTCCCGACGGCAGGGCGTCGGGCGTCACTTCCACAAGTTCCGCGGTGGCGGCGTCGAAACCGTCCCACGCATACAGCATGACGGGAAGCCCCAGACAGGCGGCCACGGCCGAACAGGCAAGCAGGTATTTCATGGCGACATCTATAAATCCATTCCCTTCTCTTGGCAACTCCGTCACTTTGTCTCCGTTGCATGACGCTCACGGACGCAACGTGCGTTACCTGCGTCTGTCCGTCACGGATCGCTGCAATTTGCATTGCCTCTATTGTCGCAGCGTGGAACAGCGGGATTTCATTCCCCATGAAAACATCCTGCGGTATGAGGAGATGGCCCGGGTCGTGCGCATCGTGCACGGCATGGGCGTGCGCAAGGTCCGGCTGACGGGCGGCGAACCCTTTGCGCGCAAGGGATGCGACGATTTCCTGGCCATGCTGCACAAGCGGCACGACGATCTGGATCTGCGCCTGACGACCAACGCCACCCTGCTTGAGCCGCATATCCCCCTGCTGCGTCGCGTGGGCGTCAGCGTGGTGAACATTTCCCTGGACAGCTTCGATCGCGCCACCTTTGCCCGCGTGACGGGGCACGATCTGCTGCCCGCCGTCCTGGCGGCGGTGGACGGGCTGCTGAAGGCCGGGCTGCGGGTGAAAATCAATGCCGTGGCCCTGCGCGGCGTCAACGACGGACAGCTGGATGATTTCGTGCATGCGGCCCGGACCCTGCCCGTGGACGTGCGGTTCATCGAATTCATGCCCATGGGCAGCGGCACGCGCTGGGACGAGCGGCATTTCTGGCCCGCCGATCAGATTCGCGCCGGGGCCGAACGCCTTGTGCGGCTGCTGCCCGACGACGACGGCGGCGATACCAGCGGCCCGGCGCGCATGTTCCGCATCGTGGGCGGCAAGGGGCGTCTGGGCTTCATTTCTCCCCTGAGCAATCATTTCTGCGCCACCTGCAACCGCCTGCGTCTGACCAGCGACGGCAATGTGCGCACCTGCCTTTTCGCCGACAAGGAGTATGCCCTGCGGGGCATGCTGCGGACGCCCGGCCTTGACGACAGCCACATTGCGCGTACCATTAGCCGGGCCTGCCGCCTCAAGCCGGTGGGCGCGGAGTTGCTTGCCGCCCGTCAGGGCGCTGCCGTGGCCGCCAAGCATATGGTGGGCATCGGAGGCTAACCTTTTCTTTCTGGAGCGGTCATGCCGGGTCCCGGGGCTGTCGAGCCTTCCTCTGCGAAATCCCGGAAGATGGGTGTCTACTGGTATTGCTTTCTGCTGGGGTTTCCGGTCTTTCTTCTCGTGGGTCTGGCCTTCGGCCTGCTGATCAACGGTCTGCACCGGCTGGATACGGCGGCCCTGCGCATCAGCGAGGAATATCTGCCGGACTATCAGGCCCGTCATCCGTTGCAGAATCGCGTCCAGACAGTACGCCGCGCCGTTCTCAGCGTCCGGCTTTCGGATAATATGGACGTGTGCCGCAAGGCCCTTGCGGAGGCGCGCATTCAGCTGGACAAGACGTTCGTGGACAGCACGCTTTCCAACAGCGAGACGTCCGCCCTGCGCGATCTTCTGGATGAACTGGAGCGCGCCAAGCGCACGGCCGGCCGGAGAAAGACAGAACTGGTCTTTGTGATTGCCCGTCTTGAACGGCGGGTGAATCGTCTGTCCGTCGTTTCGGGAAAATTCTTCCCCCTTCCCGACATCATTCCCTCCAGCCCCTACGCCGCGCCTGATGCGGCGGAGGAACGGGCGCGTCTCGAAGACGTCCTGAAGGAGCTTCAGGCTCCGCTTGCCCAGTGCAGGGAGGAATCATTCCGGAAAACCAACCTGTGCCGGGACCTGACGGAGAATGTCGCCCGCCTCGACGAGGCGTGGCAACGCCATCATCTGGCGCAGGTTGACGTCTACAATCTGAGCAGCGCCATAGATTTCCGGCTGCGCGACTGGTTTGCCCGCTTCGAGGCCGCCAACAGTCTTGCCATCAGGAAATCCATGGAAACCATGGAAGCGGAACGCATGCACATGGAGCTGGTCATCAAGCTCGCCATCGTGGGCATTTCGCTGGCCTCGCTGCTTTGCTTCCTGACGTTTCTGCGCAAGGTCATTTTCCCCATATCTCTTGCGTCGCGGCAGTTGCGGCGGCTGGAAGCCGGGGGAGAATGCGACCCCGTGCCCCCGAGCCGCATTCGCGAACTCAACGATCTGCTGGGCATGCTTCCCCGCCTGAAAAACCTGATTGCGGGCATGAAGGCCCACTCCCGGAATCTGGCCGAGGAGTGCAGCGAATTCCGGCAGATGAGCTTCATGGATGATTTGAGCGGCGTGCCCAACCGGCGGAGCCTGGACGCGGCGCTGGCCGATATCGAGCGGGAGCGCGCCCTGGCCGTCTTCCTGCTGGATGTGGACAATTTCAAGGCCTATAATGACAGTCTCGGCCATCAGAAAGGCGACGAGGCGCTGCGCCGGGTCGCCCAGGAAGGCGCGCGGGTCGTGGAAGGAATCGGCGGCTTCTACCGTTACGGCGGCGAGGAATTCTGCGTGCTTCTTGCCGACGAACATGTGTATCGCGCCGTGGAACTGGCCGAAAGCATCCGGCGCGCCGTGCGCGCCCTCGGCATACCCCATCCCGGCAATCCCCCCGGCGTGCTGACCGTGAGCATCGGCGTGGCCGTGCGCGAGGCGGGCGAGGACATTCCGGGCGAGACGCTGGTGCGGCAGGCCGACGCCCTGCTGTATCAGGCCAAGGCCGCCGGGCGCGACTGCGTGCGCGTGCAGCTCTAGAGCCTGTTAATATTAATATTAAATAAATAGAAAATGTAGGCGACACATAACCTTTGAAAAGGACTTGCCGGCAGATTGTACCAAGAAAGTTAACAAAGGGATTGTCAAAAAAGAAAGCCCC
>CAJMRA010000068.1 GCA_905215675.1 uncultured bacterium
GCCCGTTCGCCAAGGCGAACGGGCCCCTTCCGGCGTCATGCGATCCGCCGGAGCGGACAAAACTGCCGGATGACTTTTCTCTGTTTACAAATAACATACTGATAACAAAAGATATTCTCCAAAACTCCCTATCTTGGCATGCGAAATGCAAACAAGAAGGCAAACGCGGAAAAAACCCGCATAAGCCTCTGGGGAGGATCATCATGGAAAACAAGCTCGATTACGAAATCAACAACGAACTGGGCGAATGCTATCTGTTCATGGGCGACTACGACAAGGCCGCCGATTACTACCGCAAGGCCGCGACCGCGCCGGACTGCGGCGCCGCCCCCTACATGGGTCTGGCGACCATCGCCATTCAGCACGGCGAATATGACAACGCCCTGACCCTGTACAAGAAGGCCCTTTCCGTGGAGAACAACGGCAAGGCTCACTGCGGCATCGGCCTTGTGTACATGCAGCTCGGGCACAATGAGGAAGCGTTCGCCAGCTTCGCCGAAACCCTGAAGAAGCTTCCCGACAATATCGTCGCCCTGAACTGCCTCGTGCGCGTGGGCTATCAGCTCCAGCGCGTGGAAGAAATCGTGCCCTATCTGGAAGCCGCCCTTGAAAGCAGCGAGCAGGCCGAAGCCGTGCGCGTGGCGCTGGCCGGCTGCCTCATGTATCTGGGCCGCAACGACGAAGCCCGCCGTCATCTCGAAATCGTGCTGGGTTCCAATCCCGAAAATACCGGCGCCAAGGAAATGCTCAACACCGTGGCAGCCTAGCGTTTTTTTGCGGGACGCAGGAGCGGGCGTCCCGGCTCCCGCCGCGACGAATGCCCCGCACGAACCGGGGATCAGCGTCCCGGACATTTCCCCTCCCCACAGATTTTCCGATCCCGACCGGGGTCGGGATCGGAAAATCCCTTGTGGAAAAATCCCCTTCGGCGGACTCCTTCCGCCGTCAGCGGCATGTTGTTCTCCAGCGACATGCCGCTTGCTTTTTTTCGCGCCCCCCTTTCCGCCGATCCGCCGCGCGCACGACGCGAAGCATGATTTGCAAAAAAGACGGCTTCGCCGTACGATAACGCGCCTTGCTCCTCCGCAAGAGTATTTTCCGTTTGAAACGCGTTGCGTTGCAAACCATACGACCTGTCGTTTTGCGGGAAAAGCGCGGCTTTTCCGCACGTATCGGGCCAGGCGGCCCCGTGCCGCCGCCTCGCGTTTTCCCTTTTCAAAGGCGAAACGCCCTGATTGGCCTGCATCTTGCATTTTTACGAGGACAACGAGGGCCGTTACGGATAATTGACGCGCAGGGATTCGCGCCGCACAAGGCGCCCGACAGGTTCGCAGTTCAAGGAAGCAGACGATGCAGGTCAAGACATTTTCAGGCGCCAGTTCACAGGAAGTGCTCGCGCAAATCAAGGCGGAGCTGGGCGCCGACGCGGTGATCCTCTCCAATCGCACCTATCGCAAAAACGGCGAATTGTGCCACGAGATCATGGCGGGCGTCGAACGTCCGGCCCAGCAGGGCGGCGCCGGCATGCCCGTCTCCGCCGGAGCCGCGCCCGCGCCCTCGTCCGGCGCGGGCTGGAGCGAGTGGCACAAGGACTGGATGCGCGTCAAGGAACAGCTTTTCATGCTGATGAAGCCCGCCATCCGCATGGAGCGTCTGACGCCCCGCCAGCGCGTGGCCCTGGAGTATCTGCAGCGGGAAGGCGTTTCCGACGGCGTTTCCATCGCCCTGTACAACATGCTGGCGGCCCGTCCGGGGGCGTCCGTGCTGGAGAGTCTGGCCGGTATCGTGCCCATCCGCTCCTGGGGCGCCGCGGCCTGGCCGCAGCGCGTCCACCTTTTTGCCGGCCCCTACGGCAACGGCAAGACCACGGCCGCCCTGCGCTGCGCCCTGCGCCTGCGCAAGGAAAAGCCGGAAATGCAGATAGCCTTCATCAATACGGACTGTCTGCGCGGCAACGGCCGTCTGACCCTGCGCCACTGGGCGGAACTGTCGGACTTCGGCTATCTGGAGGCGGCCGACGCCGAAAGCATGCGCAAGGCCCTGGCCCTGACGGCCGAGGCCGACGCGGTCTTCATCGACACGCCCGGCATGACGCCGGAGAGGAATCTCGCCCAGTGGCAGCACGAAATGGGCATTGACGAACAGCCGCATGCGACGCATCTTGTTATGTGCCCCTTTTATGACGGCGTACAGATGCAGGCCCTGCTGCACCGCTATGCCGCGGACGGCGACACCAGCCTTGTCTGGACGAAGCTGGACGAAGCCGTATGCTACGGCGCTCTCGTCAACGTGGCGCACGAGGCGCGACTGCCCATTTCGGCCATATCCTACGGCCCGGAGCTGAAGCAGAGCCTCAGCCCGGCGACCGAACCCATGATATGGCGGCTTATCTTCAAGCGGCAGCTGCCCATACAATCCGGCGAGTAGCCCGAAACGACAGAGTCGTTCATTTCTGATCAGCAGCATGGAGCACCCGGCATGAGCGAAACCTTTCCTCTGGTTTTTTCCGTCACCTCCGGCAAGGGTGGCGTCGGCAAAACCAACCTGTCCGTCAATCTGGCGCTGGAACTCGCCAAAAAGGGCAAGCGTGTCGTCCTCGTCGATGCGGATCTCGGTCTGGCCAATGTGGACGTGCTGCTGGGCCTGACGCCGCCGCGAAATCTTTTCCATCTCTTTCATGAAGGCGCCGGTATCAGGGATATTCTTTTCCCCACGCCCTACAATTTTTCCATTCTGCCCGCCAGTTCCGGCATGAGCGAAATGCTTACGCTTTCCACCGGCCAGAAGCTGGAACTGCTGGAAGCCATGGACGATCTGGAAGGCAGTATCGACTGCCTGATTGTGGATACGGGAGCGGGCATCAACGAAAACGTGCTCTACTTCAATCTTGCGGCGCAGCAGCGGCTTATGGTGCTGACGCCGGAACCGACGTCGCTGACGGACGCCTACGCGCTGATCAAGGTGCTCAAGATGGCGCACGGCGTGGAGCATTTCAAAATCTGCGTCAACATGGCCAAGGACGCCGCCACGGCAAAGGAAATGTTCAAGCGCCTCTATCAGGCGTGCGATCATTTCCTTGACGGCGTTTCGCTGGATTTTCTCGGATTCGTGCCGCGCGACCCCAGCGTGCGCGCCGGGGTGGTGCAGCAGAAACCCTTCTGCGCCTTCGCGCCCGACTCGCCCGCGTCGCAGGCCGTGGCGGCCATGGCCGAGACCATCCTCACATGGGAGCCGCCGCACGAGCTGGACGGCAATATCAAATTCTTCTGGAAAAAGCTGCTGTTCCGCTGAAAACGCCACACGCGGAAGGCACGGCCGCACGGCCCCTTTTCGCCGTCCTTTTCCTATGAAAAACGCCACAGCATACGCGCAGGCATCGGGCCCGTGGGATGATCTCGAAACGGGCGCCCGGGCATGGGAAGACTTTTCCCCCGGCGAGCAGGAATCGGTGGTGCGTCACTACGCGCCCAAGATCCGCTTTCTCGCCCTGCGCCTGAAATCCAAGCTGCCGCGCAATGTGGAACTGGGCGAAATGATCAGCTCCGGGACGCTGGGCCTCATGGAGGCGCTGGGCAAATTTCGTCCCCAGCTCGGCATCCGCTTCGAGACCTATGCCGAAAACCGCATCCGCGGCGCCATGCTCGACGAACTGCGGCGGCTGGACTGGCTGCCGCGCTCGCTGCGCCAGCGTATCCGGCTGCTGGACGAAGCCATGCGCAAGATCGAGCACGAACAGGGGCGACAGGCCACGGAAGAAGACCTTCAGGCCGCCACGGGGCTGGACCTGCGCGATATTCGCCAGGGCCTCGAGGCTCTGCAAAACCAGCTCTGGCTTTCGCTGGACGCCATTCAGGACACGCTCTCGTCAGAGACGGCGACGTCCGGCGACGAACCTTACGGCGGCACGGCGCAACGCGAACTTGTAGAGCGGGTGGCGCCTCTTATAGACAGATTGACACCTCGGGAAAAGCTGGTACTCTCCCTTTATTATGCTGATGAGCTAAATATGCGGGAGACCGCCGAAATCATGGGCATCACCGAAGGACGCGTTTCCCAGCTGCACTCCCAGGCGCTCAGGCGTCTTCGCAAGGAATTCATCAGACTATACGGAGACGACGCTGCGGCGCACTCTTAAGTCACGGCAGGCGTCAGACACTCAGGAGGGAAACATGCCTTACGATCCGAATATGCGTATCCTCGTCGTGGACGACTTTTCCACCATGAGACGCATCGTGCGCAACATCCTGCGCCAGCTTGATCTCAACAACGTGGTCGAAGCCGACGACGGCACCACGGCCTGGGAAATTCTCAATCGCGACAAGATCGACTTCATTGTCTCCGACTGGAACATGCCCCAGATGACCGGTATCGAGCTGCTGCGGAAGGTGCGCGCAAGCGAACAATTCGCCAATATTCCCTTCCTGATGGTCACGGCGGAAGCGCAGCAGGAAAACATCATCGAAGCCGTGCAGGCCAAGGTCTCCAACTACATCGTGAAGCCCTTCACCGCCGACACGATGAAGCAGAAAATCGACAAGATTTTTGCCTAGCGGGTTCGCCCGTCGCCATGCAGACACCCGGCCGGACGCCCGTCGCCCGGCCCGTCCGGAAAAACGGCTTCGGTCGGGAAACGCGGGCGACGTCGCTTTTGAAGCGCCCGCATTGCAGGGTTCGCCGCTGCGGCCAGCATGAGCCGTCGCGCGGAGACCTTGCGAACATGGCCGGTTACGGCATCTTTCCCGTTTCGGGCCGGGCATGCCCGCGGGCGCAACGTCGCCCTTCTTTCGTCCGCCGTCCGGCGACAGACGAATCACGACGCTTCCGGCGCGTTTCGCCCCGCGGCATCCGCTCCGGCAGCGCCCCGACACAACCTTTTCATGACGCCGTTCACGGCGTCCCGGCAGGCTCGGAGAATGGCTGATACCAAGACAAAGACAGCGTCGGGCACCCTTCAGATGGAGGTCGTGCCTCCGACCGCCAACAAGAAGGTCGAGCTGGACCTTGATGACGCGCCCTTCCTCCAGAAGGAAGAGGAACAACGCCAGGACCTGCCCGCGCGACCCGCCAGCCGCCCGCCGGCCGAACCGGCCGCTCCCGCTCCGGATGCCGGCACCAACAGCAAGAAAAAGAAACTCCTTATAGCGGCCGCCGCAGCGGGCATTCTGATCGTGCTGGGCGCGGTCGCCGTCTGGTGGTTCTTCCTGCGCGCGCCCGCCGCGCCGCCCGTGCCGCCCGCCAACGCGCCGCAGCCCCAGATCATCACGGTACCGAGCCAGACGGTACCGCCGCCGCCCGCGGAAAGCCTCAAGGCCCTTGATCCCTTCTGGGTGGAAAACAAGGACGCCCAGGGCCATTCCCACTTCCTGATCTGCACCTTCTCCATCGTCTGCGACGATATTCAGGCGGAACAGGAAATCGATCGGCACATGCTCGTCATCCGCGACGCCATCTACTTCTATCTGCGCAGCAAGACCTTTGAAACGCTCCTTGACGCCAAGCAGGTCGAAGGCATGAAGAAGGACATCGTGGATACCATCAACAACTATCTGACGCGCTACAAGGCAAAAGACGTGCTCTTCGAGAGCTATATCGGGCAATAGGGCGTTTTCCCTTGAAAAAGGCGAAACGCGAGGCGGCGGCACAACGCCGCCCGGCCTGAAGCGGGCGGAAAAAACCGCGTTTTTTTCCGCCGGGCGACAGGCCGTATGGTTTGAACCGTCAAAAGCGTTTCAAGCCGAACATGCTCCGGGGGCCGCAACGTCGAGGAGCGCGCGGGGGGTCGTATGAGCATCGAGTCCACCATGGCGATCCTGTATGCCCAGACCGGTCTCGCAGCGCCCATCGTCAATGCGACGGCTGTCGGCCCGCAGGCCGCCGCGGCCATGTCCCGGACGCTGGCCGCGGAAATGGCCAAGCAGGAACAGCAGCAGGTCAACAAGACCGAACCGCAGGCGGAAGGGGCCAAGGTCAGCCCCGACGCGCAGCATCAGAACGACGGACAAATGTTCGGCAACCGCCGCAAGCGACGTCCCTTCCAGCCCGCGCCGGAAGAGAATGACGACGAGGTCCGGCCTTCGGGCTCCCCCCTTGTGGGAAACTTACTGAATATAAAGATATGAACAACATCACCCTGATTGCTCTTGCCTTTTTCCTGCTGGAGCTGGTCATTCTCGGCGGCATCTTCTTTTTCTACATGCGCCTGCGCCGTTCGGAGCGCCTCTTCAATCTCCTGCAGGCAAACCAGCAATCCCTGCTCGGGCGCATCGAAATGAACGCCCGTCTTGAAAAGGAAATCGTCGCTTCCTTTGCCCAGCGGCAGGCCGAACTGCAAAATCTGGAAGAAAAGCTGGAGGAACGCAGCAAGGAATTGCGCCGCCTGCTGGAACAGGCCGAAGGCATCATGCGCTCGCCCCAGTTCCTGCGCGAGATCATCCTCAACGGACGCAAAAAGGGGCTCTCCGCCCGCCAGATTGCCCGCAACGCCGGTCTGAGCGTCGACGAGGTCGAGCTCATCCTTGCCCAGAATCCGCCCGCGCCGCAGGCGTAGGCATCGGCGCATCGGCTCCCCGGAGCATTTGCCGCCTCGCGTTTTCTCCTTTTTCAAAGGTGAGACACTCCAGAGCAATTTCAGTTTGAAACGCTGCGCGTTTCAAACCATACGGCCTGTCGTTTCGCGGAAAAACGCGGTTTTTCCGCTCACTTTGGGCCGGGCGGCGCTGTGCTGCCGCCTCGCGTTTCACCTTTTTCAAAGGTGAAACGCTCTAATAAAACAGAAAAATATGTATCCGACGCCGCCTCCGGCAGGCGTCGGCCCGCCCATGTCCGCACGGCCCGTCCCTCCGGGGACGGGCTTTTTTTGCCCTTCGCGCCTTGCCCGCAGGCAACTTCCATGCTAGCATCGCAGGACTTTTCGCGTCGTGCGACTGGTTTCGCACGCTCCTGTCACACCCCTTGCCGGAGTCTTGTTATGGATCCTTTCAACGCGGGCGCCCTTTCCCTGCTGCCGCCCATTATCGCCATCACCCTGGCGCTGTGGACCAAGGAAGTCTTTTCCTCCCTCATGATTGGTATTCTGAGCGGTTCGCTCATCTACACCATCGGCATGGGGCAGGACTTCGTCATTGTCCGCACCATCGAAACGGCCTTTGCCGTCATGGTCAAGAAGGTTGATTTCAATATCATCATCTTCTGTACCCTGCTGGGGTCGCTGGTCTATGTCATCTCGCTGGCCGGCGGCACCCGCGCCTACGGCAAGTGGGCGACGCGCCGCATCAAGGGCAAGACCAGCGCGCTCCTTTCCACCAGCGCCCTCGGCGCGTTCATCTTCATCGACGACTATTTCAACTGCCTCACCGTGGGCACCGTCATGCGCCCGGTCACGGACAGCTACAAGATTTCCCGCGCCAAGCTGGCCTATATCATCGACGCCACCGCCGCCCCCATCTGCATCATCGCCCCCATCTCCAGCTGGGCCGCCGCCGTCGGCAGCAACCTCAAGGCCACGGGAGCCTTTGAAAGCGATCTCGCGGCCTTTGTGGCGACCATTCCCTGGAACTTCTACGCCCTGCTCTCCATCATCATGGTGGTGATGATCAGTGTCGGCAACTTCGACTTCGGCCCCATGCGCAAGGCCGAACAGCGCGCGCAGGCCGGGGACGTGGGCGAAATAGAAAAGAACGACGACAACCACAAGCAGCCCGAAGCCGGTTCGCGCGGCCATGTGCTCGACATGCTGGTGCCCATTGCCGCCCTCATCGTCTTTGCCGTTCTGGCGCTGCTGTTCAACGGCGGTTACTGGGGCAAGGACCCGGCCTATCACACCCTCGCCGCGGCCTTCGGCAACTGCTCCGCGGCTCCGGCTCTGGCCCTCGCCTCCTTCTCCGCCCTGCTCGTGGCCTTTCTCCAGTTCGTTCCCCGCGGCGTCCTCTCCCTCAAGACCTTCATGGACGGCTGCATGCAGGGCATGAAGGCCATGATGCCCGCCAACACCATTCTGGTGCTGGCCTGGGCCATCAGCGGCGTCTGCCGCGACCTGCTGCAGACTCCCGTCTTCGTCAAGTCGCTCGTGGAGGCCGACGGCGGCCTGACCGGCGGCCTGCTGCCCGCCATCATCTTCATACTGGCGGGCTTCCTGAGCTTCTCCACCGGCACCGCCTGGGGCACCTTCGGCATTCTGATCCCCATCGTCGTTCCCGTGGCGCAGGTCGTGGACCCCAACGGGAGCCTGGTGCTGATCTCCCTCTCCGCCACCCTCGCGGGGAGCGTCTTCGGCGATCACTGCTCGCCCATTTCGGATACCACCATCCTTTCCAGCGCCGGGGCGGCCTGCATGCACATCGAGCATGTCTCCACGCAAATGCCCTATGCCTGCGTCGTTGCCGCCAGCAGCCTTGTGGGCTACATCGCGGCAGGCTTCAGCCAGAGTCTTCCCGTCAGCTTCGGCGCAGGTCTCATCGTCATGGTGCTGACCCTGTTCTACTTCCGCAATCGCGCCCGCCGCTGCGCCGCCGCGGCCTGATCGGCGTCCCGGTTCGTTCCGTCGTAAAAAAAGGGGAGGACGCCTGCGCGTCCTCCCCTTTCCCTCGACCGTCCGGGCATAATCGCATCCCGCAGCCGGGCCTCCCTCCGGCGATCCCGGCTTCATAGAACATTTTTAGTTTGAAACGCTGCGCGTTCCAGACCATGCGCCCCGCATGCTCTCTTTTGCCCAAATAAAACGCTCCCTACGCTCCCGCACAAAAAGGAATCCGTTCCATGAAACTCCGCATACTGGTATTGCTCTGCTGCGCGGCCGCTCTCGCCTTTCCTCCGTCGCTCCATGCCGAAGGGCGCTGGGGATTCGACTTCGGTCTGGGCGGCTCCGTCACCACTTCCGAATACAAGGACGTTTACGCCGCCGGGGCCACGCTGCCCCTGCTGGGCTATGAAGGCGATCGCTTCTATCTGCGCGGCGTCAGCGGCGGCCTGCATCTGTTCAAGAACGATATGCACGAAATCAACGTGCAATTGTCCTATCTCCCGCAGCGCTATCTGGCGAGCTGGAGCAGCGATCACGCCATGAAGCAGCTGGACAACCGCTATTCGTCCATGCTGGCGGGCCTCAATTATCGCCTGATGTCGCCCTACGGCATTCTTCAGGCCACCGTGTCCGCCGACGTTCTCGGCTACAGCAACGGCTTCATCGCCCAGGCTTCCTACAGCTATCCCGTCATACTGGGCCGCCTGACGCTGGCGCCCACCGTGGGCGTCAAATGGACCAGCTGCGAATACAACGATTATTACTACGGCATCGACAGCGACGAATCCCGCGCCAGCGGCCTTTCCGAATACAAGCCAGACAGCGCCCTGTCGCCCAACGCGGGCCTGACCGCCCGTCTCGATCTGAGCGAAAACTGGAGCGTCTTCGCCAACGGCAATCTCGAATTCCTCAATCAGGAAATCTACGACAGCCCCATGGTGGAAAACGCCACCAAACTTTCCGTCGGCGCGGGCCTGCTCTACAAATTTTAGAGCAATTTTAGTGAAACGCTGCGCGTTTCAAATCATACGGCCTGTCGTTTCGC
>CAJMRA010000069.1 GCA_905215675.1 uncultured bacterium
TGTATAATCACAATGAAATAGAAATTATTGAAGATTTACAAAATCTTATCAAAGCTATAGCACCTGTAGACATGGAAATTGTAAAATTACAAGTGGTGAATGAAGGAACTCCATGGTTTTCATATGTCACATGTTATAGGGAAGAGCATAACTTACTTGATCCAGAAAATCTCTATCAGAAAATATTGAGCGCTGCTAATATGTATTTTGAAATTTTTCTTCGTGTATAGTTTACTGCACCGTACAGCTAAAAGAAGCATTTTATTACGGTACAAAATCATATTGTACTACTTTCAGGACTAATTGATAGTAGAAAATGTGGAAATTTTGATTTCACCGGACAGATAACTCGCCGAGATGGAGCCAACTATCCGATAAGGTCAAAACTTCTACATATGAATAGAAAGACGTAATTTATCCAAATAATTGGCCCACCGTTCCATCATACGGTGCCGCTCCCGCAAATGCTGTGTGCGGTTATAGGCACGGCCATTGGGATCGCGCACCATGTGGGCAAGTTGATGCTCTATCAGATCATACCGCTCCCCAAGAACCTCATCAAGTAATGTCCGGGCCATTGCTCGGAAACCGTGGGGCGTCATTTCCTCGCTGGTTATTCCCATGGAGCGCAATGCGGCAAGCAGGGCAGTCTTCGCCATAGGTTTGCCTTTTTGCCAGTTATGGGGAAATACCCATTCCTGATGCCCTGTATAGGCATAGAGCATGTTCAGGATTTTCATGACTTGCGGGGCCAGCGGAACAATATGCGGCGTGCCTGTCTTGCTGGTGATGTACCGCCATTCACAGGCGTCAAAATCAATATCCGCCCATCTGGCCTGTTGCAGCTCGCCCGGACGCACAAAGACATAGGGAGCAATTTTCAGGGCACTGGACACGACAAGGCTGCCCGGATAGGCGTCAATGCTTCGCAACAGACGGCCAACTTCCTTTGGGTCGGTCATTGCCGCATGGTGTCTGGTCTTGTGCGCTCTCAGAATTCCCCTCACAGAGGGGAGGGGATCGTATTCAACCCGCCCCGTCGCCACGGCATAGCGCATGATCATGCCGCAGAGTGTGGCAACGCGCTTTGCGGCGTACAATCTTCCCTGAGCTTCAATGCCGTGCAGCATGGCTACGAAATCCGGGCCTTTCATTTCCGCTATGGGTCTTTTGCCGATAATCGGATAGACAAATTTGTCCAGCTCTACCTCATAGCGATGGATAGACTGCGGCTTGACTTTGGTGGAATGGATTTCCAGCCATTCTCGCGTGACGGCTTCAAAGGTATTTCTTGCGCGGTTCGCGCGTTCCGCCTTCGCTTCCTGCCGGGCTATTCCCGGATCAACGCCAAGAGCCATCTGGCTTTTGGCCTCGTCCCGCATCTTTCTGGCCTGTTCCAGCGATACCGCAGGGAAACTGCCAAAGGTCAGCAGACTTTCCTTGCCGTCGTTTTTGCGGTACTTCAATTTCCAGTGTTTGCCACCGGACGGATTGACCTGCAAAAACAGTCCGCCGCCATCAAAAAGCTTGTACATCTTCGCTTTTGGCTTCGCATTGTTCACCTGTGTGGCTGTCAGCGGTTTGATCAATTTTGCCAAAGCGTTACCCTCCTGCAAGCGAACCCTCAAAATAAACCCCTTACAGATTTCCCATAACCCCGATGTAAACCCCTATATGGGGTCTATGTCAAGAGATTTTGCTGGACTTGGCTGGAGGATAAAATTTGATAAACTTGTTGATATTACTTGATTTCAGGATGATATTTGACGTGTGTGGATTGCCTTGAGTTGTTCCAGATAATCGGCCCACGCCTGCATCATGCGGCGGCGCTCCGGCAGGTATTCAGCATGGTTGTAGGCGGCGCGCACGGCGTTCTTTTCGCAGTGGGCAAGCTGGCGCTCTATCCAGTCCCGATTGAATCCTTGTTCATTGAGCAGGGTTGAGGCCATGGAGCGGAATCCGTGAACGGTCATCTCCCCCCTGGCATAGCCCATGCGCCGCAGGGCATTCAGCAGGCCCACGTCAGATATGGGCCGCGTTGCCGATGCAAGACCGGGGAAGACAAGCCGCCCGCCGCCGGAGAGCTGTCTCATGGATGCGAACAGCGCCACCGCCTGCCGGGCCAGCGGCACGACGTGGGGCCGCTTCATCTTCATGCGTTCGGCAGGTATGAGCCATTCCGCTTTATCAAGGTCTACCTCGTCCCATGTCGCGCCGCGCAGCTCGCTTGACCGCACAAAGACGTAGGGCAGAATCCGCAGGGCGTAACAGGTGGACGGTTCGCCCTGGTATTCGTCTATGGCACGCAGCAGACGGCCGATTTTCTCCGGCTCCGTGATGGTGGCGAAATGCTGCGCCGGTCGTGCGGTCAAGGCTTCTGTGAGGCCGCTTGCCGCGTCGGCGGCGACGATACCGGCAAGGCGGGCGTAGCGCGTTACCTGTCCGCAGATTTGAGCGACGCGCCGCGCCGTCTCCATATGTCCGTCGCTTTCCACCTTGTGGAGCATGGCGAGAAAGTCAGGCGCGCCCAGATCGGCAATGGGCCGTGCGCCCAGATCGGGGAAAGCGTGAACCTCCAGCCGCCGCAGGACGTTTCCGGCATGACGGGGCGTCCACTTGCCGATCTGCTTCGTGTGCCACTCCCGCGCCACCTTCTCGAAAGTTTGGGACGCCGCCACGGTTTCAGCCTTTGCCGCCCTGCGTTCGGCGCTGGGGTCTATGCCGCGCGAGAGTTGCGCCTTTGCGGCAAGCGCCCTCAAGCGGGCTTCCTTGAGAGGAACAGCAGGATAGACGCCAAGGGAAATCCGCTTCTCTTTCCCCTCGAAACGGTACTTGAGACGCCACCACTTGCCGCCGCCGGGGGCAACCTCAATATAAAGGCCGCCGCCGTCCGCCAGCTTGTAGGATTTCTCTCTGGGCTTCGCCGTGCGAATGGCGGTATCCGTCAACTTCTGGGGCATTGGGGGCAACTCCTTTGCGCGGGGAATGGGGGCAACATGCTTGCCCCTAAAGTTGCCCCCTTTTTTTGCGGCTGTCCATGCACTTTGGCGAACGCTGAAAGACCTTAAAAACGGAGAAAGTCCGCTTGGCTCAAGGCTTTGCGGACTTTCTCGAACTTCATTGAATGCTTGTTTGGTGGAGAAGAAGGGATTTGAACCCTCGACCCCCGCCTTGCGAAGGCGATGCTCTCCCAGCTGAGCTACTTCCCCACAGCGCCATAAGCGCGTAAAAAGCTTTCTAGCGCAAGCGGCCCTCGCCGTCAAGCGCTTTTTTGCAAAAATCGTCGCCGGGATGCCGCGCGCGCCCGGTTGCCTTGCTCCCCGGCTTGCGGCATGATACGGCAGACATAAACGACAACCGTCCGGCCTTCCCATCATCCCCTGTTCGCCCGCTTCGGACACAACCCGCCCACGACCCAAGGAGCCCCATGCTTTCCATCATCATTCCCATCTACAACGAGCGCGACAACGTGCGCGAACTCCACGCCCGGGTGACGGAAGAAGCGCGCAAACTGCACATCCCTTATGAACTGCTGCTGATCGACGACGGCAGCAAGGACGGCAGCGCCGAAATTCTCGATGAACTGGCGGCCGGGGACGACGCGCTCGTGGTCATCCATCTGGCGCGCAACTGCGGCCAGACGGCCGCCCTCATGGCGGGCATCGATCATGCGGCGGGCGACATCATCGTGCCCATGGACGGCGACCTCCAGAACGACCCCGCCGACATCGGCCGCCTTCTGGCCAAACTGGACGAAGGCTACGACGTCGTGTCCGGCTGGCGCAAGGATCGCAAGGACGCCGAACTGACCCGCAATCTCCCCAGTCACATCGCCAACCGCCTTATCTCCTTTGTGTCCGGCGTGCGCCTGCACGACTACGGCTGTTCCCTCAAGGCCTATCGGCGCGAAGTGCTGGACGGCGTGCGCATCTACGGCGAAATGCACCGCTTTATCCCCATTTACGCTTCCTGGCAGGGGGCCCGGGTGACGGAAATACCCGTCACGCACCATCCCCGCGTGCACGGCAAGAGCAAATACGGCCTCGAACGTATTTTCAAGGTGCTGCTGGATCTCTGCGTGGTCAAGTTCCTTGATCGCCATCTGGTGAAGCCCATTTACGTTTTCGGCGGCTTCGGGCTGTTTGCCGTGCTGCTGTCGCTGCTGACGCTACTCTGGGCGCTGGGACTCAAGTTCTTCGGCGACACGTCCCTGATTCAGACGCCCCTGCCGACCTTTGCGGGCCTGTCCTTCCTGCTCGGCGTCAACTCCATTCTCATGGGCCTGCTGGCGGAAGTCCTCAGCCGTACCTACTTTGAAGCGCAGGACAAGAAGTCCTACAAGATCAGAAGCGTCATCCGCGGCGGCGCGGACGACGGGCATCAGGGCGGCCGGAACCGGAACGCCTGACGCCGCCCGTACCCCGTCATTTTTTGCAGGACAACGCGCCGGGACGCCGCGCGCGTTCCGCATGGACACAGCAACAGGAGAACGATTCCCTATGTGCGGTATTGCGGGCGTCTGGCGGCAGGGGGCGGAAGCCGTCCCCGCCATGCTGGAAAGCATACGGCATCGCGGCCCCGACGGCGGCGGCATCTGGCGGAACGAGGCCGACGGCATCACCCTCGGCCATCGCCGTCTGTCCATTCTCGATCACGCCGGAGGAGCCCAGCCCTTCGCGGCGGACGACGACCCGGACGGCGGCGGCTATGTTCTCGTCTACAACGGGGAACTCTACAACCATCCCGAACTGCGCGCCGAACTGGAACGACGCGGCCACGTCTTCCGCAGCAGCCACAGCGATACGGAAACCGTGCTCCACGCCTACATGGAGTGGGGCGAGGACGCGCCCGCCCGCTTCAACGGCATGTTCGCCCTTGCCGTCTGGGACAAGGCCCGCCGCCGCCTCTTTCTGGCGCGCGACCGCTTCGGGGAAAAGCCCCTGTTCTGGGCCGCCCACAAAGACGGCTTCGCCTTTGCCAGCGAGGTGCAGGCCCTGTTCCGCTGGCCGCTGTTTTCCGGCCGCCTGCATGCCGCCAATGTGCAGCGCTACCTTGCCTGGGGCTACTGCACGGCGGACAGAACCATTTTCGAGGGCGTCCACAGCCTGCCCGCCGGTTCCTGCCTGACCCTCGATCTGGCTACCGGCAGGCGGGATATCCGCCGCTACTGGCGCTTCACGCTGGAACCGGACGAGGCGCTGGGCGATGCCGACGAGGGACGACTCGTCGAGGAATTGCGCGACCTGCTGGTGCAGGCGGTGCGCCGCCGTCTGGCCAGCGACGTGCCGCTGGGCGTCTTTCTCTCCGGCGGCGTGGACTCCAGCGCCGTGCTTGCGTCCATGAGCCGCCTGCTTGCCCCGGATCGCATTCACGCCTTTTCCGTGGGCTTTACGGAAAAAAGCTACGACGAAAGCGCCTATGCCGCCGAAGTCGCCCGCTATTTCGGCGTGAGCCACCATATCCGCACGCTGGACCTTGAGTCCGCGCAGGAGCGCGTGCGCCGCCTGCTGCCCCGCGTGGGCGATCCGCTGGGCGACGCCTCCCTCCTGCCCACGGCCCTGCTGGCCGAATTCACCCGGGAAAACGTCACCGTCGCCCTGTCCGGCGACGGCGGCGACGAGCTGTTCGCGGGCTACGATCCGTTCAAGGCGCTGACGCCGGCCATGTGGTACAGCCGCTGCATGCCCCGCCCCCTGCATCAGCTGCTGCGCCGGGGCATGGGACTTGTGCCGACCTCCGACGCCAACATGAGTCTTGATTTCAAGATTCGCCGTTTCCTGCGCGGGCTCTCCTACATGCGGCCCCTCTGGCTGCCCGTCTGGATGAGCCCCGTCGAGCCCGCGGAAATGGGCGACCTGTTCGCCTCGCCGCTGCCGCCGGAAGAACTCTACGCGGATCAGCTGGCCACATGGGAACGCAATCGCCACCTGTCGCTGCCGGAACAGGCGCAGGCCTTCTTTGTGGAGCATTATCTCTCCGGCGACATTCTGGTCAAAACGGATCGCGCCTCCATGCTTTCGTCGCTGGAAAGCCGCGCCGTCTTTCTGGACAACGACATTGCGGACTTCTGCCGCCGCCTCCCCTTCCGCTTCAAGAGACGGGAGGGCGTTTCCAAGTACATCCTGAAAAAGGCGCTGGCGGGCTGGCTGCCGGAAAGCATCATCAACCGCCCCAAAAAGGGATTCGGCATTCCGCTCAATCTCTGGCTGCGCTCCCTGCCGCAACCGCCTTTCCCACAGGCGCACTGTCCGTGGATGAAGCCGGAAGGCGTCCGGCGGCGGGCCGAAGCCCAGCAACGGCGGCGTGGCGACAACCGCCTGTTCCTCTGGGCATGGCTGGCGCTGGCCGACAGCGCCTTTTTCCATCAGGGGGAACAGGCATGAACGGCTGGACGCATCTTGCGCTGCTGCTCGTCTGCGTGGCCTGCAACACCTTCGCCAACATCCTGCTCAAATCGGGAGCCCTGCTGCCGCCGACGCCGTGGCTGCTGCACATCATGTCGTGGCGCTCCTTCCTGGGACTCGCCGTGTTCGGCATCGGCGGCATCATCTATGCCGCGGCGCTCCGGCAGGTCTCGCTGGGCGTAGCCCAATCCGTGCTGGTCCTCCAGTATGCGGGCATCCTGTTCTGCTCGTGGCTCTTCTTCGGCGAAGCCTTCAGCGCGCGCCAGCTGGCGGGCTGCGCCCTGATCATCGCGGGCATGCTTCTCATGATTCAGCGCGCCTAGAGCGCTTCACCTTTGAAAAAGGTGAAAACGCGAGGCGGCGGCACAGCGCCGCCCTGCCCAAACTGCGCGGAAAAACAGCGCTTTTTCCGTGAAACGACAGGCCGTATGGTTTGAAGCGCGCAGCGTTTCAAACTGAAATTGCTCCAGGGGCCGTCGCTCACGTCAAAAAATTGTCGTGAAAAAGTGCAGACTTTTTTCTAGAGATTTTTTTGACATGCTCTCGGCAAATTCTTGACAGCTCCCCTAAAATCGCCAAAACTAACGGCCGGTAGCGCATTGTCACTCGACATTCCGGCATACAAGGATACCGTATGGACCCAAAAAAAATTCTGCAGGCCTACATGGCCCAGTTCTACAAGACCGCTGGCGCATGGGCCCGCGAGTCCGACACCTACGAAAACCGTAATGCCAAGCGTAAATTCAACGATGTCATGCGTGAGATGGATCGCTTTGCACGGCGCTATATGGGCATGAATAATTACGGAGCCTATTACGAGGATCTGCTCCTGTATATGCTGCGCAACGGCATCATCACCAAGACGGCCGCCAATGATTACGACGTCTCGCTTGAAAAATATATTGAATATCAGACAATGCGTTAACCTGCTTTTGCCCCGTCTGGCATGCACATTGCATAAATAAAGACAAAAATTTGAAACGTCGGAAAGGCGACGATCTTTCCGAAAAACGAGAAAAAACACGAAGAAAAGCTAGAGTTTCTCCACATCTTGTATTGATGTTTTGTTGACAACACCGTACAGAGAAAAAAGGCTTTTCCATTTTCCCGTTTCATCTCGGATCACATGAGGACCGGAAGGTCAAACCTGCATCGGAGGGCACAATGCAGATTTCAGGTTTGGGAGCCGTCAGCCATTCATTTGCTTCCATGGGATCAAAAAAGAACGCTGCCGTCGCGGACACCTTTGGCGACGTCGTCAGCTTCAGCCCCGAAGCGCTGGAAAAATCGGCCCAGCTCTCTCCCACGGATGTTCTGGATGTTTCCGAACGGATGTTCTTCAATGAAGCGTTCGGCATGGACGTGCTCAATGCGGCCAAAGGCGCCGTCAGCGAATTTGCCTCCTCGTTCATGAGCCAGCAGGAAATCAACTTCTTCGAACAGCTCCAGTCGCCTGACGCCGCCCGCACGCTGGGCGTCAGCCTCAGCGTCTAGGCGCTTCGCGCTTCAGACGGTATTCCCCCGCCGCACGGCAGACGCATCGGCAGGCGTCGCGGCAGGATTCCGGGCGACAGACGGCACTGTCGCAGACTTCCGGGGAGAGGGTCCCCCGGCGTAACGCGGCATGCGAGCCATTCGGCAATAGGCGCGCAGCCCCCCGACAGCTACGCAGGGCAAGACCAGTATTTCAGCAAAAGACGCGCCGGAGCATTCCGGGCGCGTCTTTTGTCGTTTCAGCCCTCCGCGCCGACGACGCGCGACGCGGTTTCTGCATGAGCGTTTTTCCTTGAGAGCGCCGTACCCTTAGAGCGTTTCACCTTTGAAAAAGGTGAAAACGCGAGGCGGCGGCACAGCGCCGCCCGGCCAAAAGTGAGCGGAAAAACCACGTTTTTTCCGCGAAACGACAGGCCGTATGGTTTGAAACGCCAGCGTTTCAACCTGAACTTGCTCTAAAAAAGGCGCGGCGCGAGACGAAGGAAAAACCGCGTTTTTTCCGCGAAACGACAGGCCCTATGGTTTGAAACGCAACGCGTTTCAAGCTGAAAATGCTCATGGACACTCAAAAGGAATGTTCGCCCATGCAACGTAAAGGCATCATACTCGCAGGCGGTTCCGGCACGCGGCTGCATCCGCTTACCTGCAGCATCAGCAAGCAGCTTATGCCCGTTTACGACAAGCCCATGATCTACTATCCGCTCAGCGTCCTGCTGATGGCGGGCATCCGGGAAATCGCCGTCATCACGACGCCGGAGCATGCGCCCCTTTTCCGGGCGCAGCTCGGGGACGGCAGTCAGTGGGGCTGCTCCCTGACGTATATTGAGCAGCCGCGCCCCGAAGGGCTGGCGCAAGCCTTTCTGCTGGCGGAAGATTTTCTGGCGGGCGCTCCGTCCTGCCTGATCCTCGGGGACAACATCTTTTTCGGGCAGGGTCTGGCGGAACTGCTGGCCAGCGCCGACGCGCGCACGCAGGGCGCGACGGTTTTCGGCTATCATGTCAGTGATCCGCAGCGTTACGGCGTCGTCGAATTCGACCGCAACGGACAGGCCATCAGCATTGAGGAAAAACCGGCGGAACCCAAGTCCAACTATGCCGTCACCGGCCTGTATTTCTATGATCCGCAGGTGGTGGAAATCGCCCGTTCCATCAAGCCGTCGGCGCGCGGCGAACTGGAAATCACCGACGTCAACAACCGCTATCTGCAACAGGGCAACCTTCATGTGGAGCGCATCGGGCGCGGCGTGGCCTGGCTTGACACCGGCACGCACGAATCGCTGCTCGCCGCCGCCAACTTCGTGCAGGCCGTGCAGATGCGGCAGGGACTCAAGGTCGCCTGCCCGGAAGAAATCGCCTGGCGCAAGGGATTCATCTCCGGCGATCAGCTGCGCAAGCTGGCCCTGCCGCTGTGCAAGTCGGGATACGGCCAGTATCTGCTGGAGCTGGCCGACGGCGATACCTGGCTCGGCTAGAGCTTATTCGCTTGTTTTCAATGGTAAAACGCGAGGCGGCACAACGTGCCGCCTCGCGTTTATCTTTTTCAAAGGTGAAACACTCTGGTATGTG
>CAJMRA010000070.1 GCA_905215675.1 uncultured bacterium
AACGACAGGCCGTATGGTTGGAAACGCGCAGCGTTTCAAACTGAAATTGCTCTAAGGGAGTTTTCTTTCAGTCATGAAGCCGCATCCCCGGCTGTGGGCATGAGTGCGGGAAGCGAAAGCGTCGGGACTTCATGGCCGGCATATTACGACACTGTTCCAAGGGAGAAACTATTATGAGGACACGCCTGTTTGCTCTGGCGCTGTGCGCCGTCTTCCCGTTGTGCGCCGCCTGCAGCGGCAGCACCAACCGCACCCCCAGCATCCGCACGACCATGACGCCGCCTCAGGAGTACCGGCAGGAAGAAAACCTGCCCAACAATCCCGGTTCCATCTTTGCGGCCAGCGATTCGGACACGCTGTTTTCGGACAGCCGGGCGCGTCGCGTCGGCGATATCGTCATTGTGAAGCTGGTGGAAAACACCAAGGCGCAGCACAAGGCCGAAACGTCCGTGGACAAGGACAACAACAACAATTACGGCGTCAGCGCCCTGTTCGGCGAATCCAAGGTCGGTTTCCTGCCGTTCGTGGGCATCGGGCCGCGCGGTCGCGTGGGGACCAATCCGCTGATGGCGTCCAATTCGGTCAGCGATGTGAACAGCACCGGCAAGACCAAGCGTGAAAACTATGTGACCACGTCTCTGGCCACGCGCGTCATTCGCGTTCTGCCCGGCGGGTTGTTGCAGATTGAAGGCGCGCGGGAAATCCGCGTCAACGAGGAAACGGAATACATGGTCGTGCGCGGCATGGTGCGCGCCAAGGACGTGACGGCGGACAACTCCGTCCTGTCCACGCAGATTGCCGACGCCTCCATTCAGTACTACGGCAAGGGCGTTCTGTCCGACAAGCAGAAGCCCGGCTGGTTCAGCCGCCTGATGGATAACGTGTGGCCGTTCTAGAGCGTTTCACCTTTGAAAAAGGTGAAAACGCGAGGCGGCGGTACAGCGCCGCCCGGCCCGAAGTTTGCGGAAAAACCGCGTTTTTCCCGCGAAACGGCAGGCCGCATGGTTTGAAACGCGCAGTGTTTCAAACGGAAATGGCTCTGGAACAATTTCAGCCTGATTGAAATTTCCGCGGCCACGGCGGAGCCGGAAGGCTCCGCCCGGCCGCGGGGAGAGAGGGAACGGAACGGCGGCGCGGGACTCCGCGTCTCTGTTTGCCCGCGACACGCGGCGACGGCGCGCTTTCGAGGGAAAGCGCGGAAGAGGACGTCGTCATGGGCCGGGGCGTTCCTGGGGAGGCCGTTCCCGAAAAAAGGGAGGGGAAACCGGATGGTTTTCCCTCCCTTTTTGAGATCGCGCGCCGTGCCGCGCGGGGCAGGCGGTTTTTTCGCGAAACGGCAGGCCGTAGGTTTGAAACGCGCAGCGTTTCAAACTGAAATGGCTCTAGCCGCGATAGAGAATGCTTTCGTTGATATCCGCCAGCGACGCGCAGCCGGTAAGCAGCATGGCCTGCGTGAGCTGGCCCTTGATGCCTTCGAAGTAGGCCTTGACGCCTTCGAGGCCGCCGCCGATGGCCGCCACGGAAACGGGACGGCCGATAAGCACGGCTTCCGCGCCCAGCGCAAGCATCTTGAGCACGTCCACGCCGGTGCGGATGCCGCCATCCACCAGAATATGAATATGCCCGCGTACGGCTTCGGCAATGGCGGGCAGCACCTCGGCGGTGCCGGGGCAGTGATCGAGCACGCGGCCGCCGTGGTTGGAAACCACGATGGCGTCAACGCCCGCGTCAACGGCGCGGCGGGCGGCTTCGGTGGTCATGATGCCCTTGATCATCAGCTTGCGCCCGGCGTCATGTACGAAGGAGGCCAGGTCTTCCAGTTCCTTCTGGGACATGGGAGCCACGGGACGGCCCATCTTGCGGAGCGTAATCAGGCCGGCGGCGTCCACGTCCACCCCCAGCACGGGACAGCCGGGAGCCAGCAGCCGTTCCGCCTTGTCGTAGAGTTCCTTGCCTTCCCACGGCTTGACAAAGGGAATGCCGTAGCCCTGTTCGGCCCGCAGGGCGGCCTCGGCGCCGTCCACGATGAAGGGCGGCACGCCGTCGCCGGTACAGCCCACGCCGCCGGCGGCGCGGCTGCCGGAAACAACGGCGTGAATGTAGTCGTCCTCGCTCATACTGTCGCCCATATTGAAGGAGACGCCTCCGATGGGGGCGGCGAGAACGGGCAGCTCCATGTCGAAGCCGAGCAGGGAAAGCTGGGTTTTGGGATCGCGCGCATCATGCAGGGCCGTCATGTTCAGTCGCTGGGCCGCCAGCGCGGTCACGTTGTTGCGGAACGAAGCTCCCGTGACGAGTCCCCCCATGCCGGGCACTTCCCCGGCGCAGGCGCGGCCGTCGCATACGGGACAGACACGGCAAAAGCCTTTCATGCGCTCTCGCGCGAGCTTGCGAACATCATTCATGTGTTTTCTCCTTGCCGGGCGACGCTGCGCCGACGATTGGTAGTCGTGCAACATATAGCGCAGGCAAGGGCCTTTTGGCTAGGGGCTGTTCCGACTGCTCCCGAAGGATGCCGGGCTCTCGTGCGCGGTCGTTGTTTTTTTGTTTGGCATGAAACGACAGGCCGTATGGTTTGAAACGCGTTGTGCTGCAAACTGTATTTTTCAATCCGGCCGTGGAAGCCGCCGCGTGTTCTTCCGAACCGGGCGCGCTCCTGCGGGATGCGGGCGGCGCGGTATGTCGGCAGGGGTGCGATATTTTCACAAGCCTGAAACAGAGGAAAAAGACGCTTACGGCGGCAACGCGATATTGGGAGCAGATTTTTTCTTTTTTGTTTCATGGTGTTACTCTTTTTATATGATAACGCTTCATCGTTATTTGTGACGGCATAGGTGATTTTTTGCACAATCTATTGACTTTTGGGCATGCCCTCCCTACAAGAGAAGGGTGTTTGGTTGTGCGCACAATGACAAACGGCCGCCGTTGCCGAACCGACGTTTGCCGCGTATTCGCGCGGCGGCCGGTGCGTATGCCTTTTTCTTGCAGCCTTGCGGGACGCGGTGCGTCAAAAAAAGGCCCGTCGCCGTCCGGCCCGAAGCGAGCGGAAAAAACGCGCTTTTTCCGCGAAACGACAGGCCGTATGGTTTGAAACGCAAGGCGTTTCAAACTGTGAGAATGTTTATGATCCCCATGTCCGGGCGCAGCCTCTTCTGTCCCGGCTTTTCCTCCGCCCCGTTCGATGCTTCCGAACGGGGCTTTTTTGTCGGCGGCGGCGTCCGCCATGTGTTGCGTGTCCTGAACGCAGTGGCTATAGTGTCGCCATGTTGCGCACCTTCAACCCCGCGGCGGCAAGCCGTTTTTCCTATGACCGTTCATGACATTCGCGCCGCGCTGGCGGCGGACAAGGCTACGGTGGGCACCTGGCTGCAACTGCCCTCCCCCGATGTGGCGGAGCTGATGGCCCGCGCGGGCTACGACTGGGTTGCAGTGGATATGGAACACGGGTCGTTCGGGCGCACGGGCCTGCCCGATATTTTCCGCGCCATCGAGTGCGGCGGCGCGGCCCCCTTTGCCCGTCTGCCCGTGGCGGCCAAGACGACCGTCAAGGCTGCGCTGGAAGCCGGAGCGCAGGGCCTGATCTTCCCCATGATCGAAACGCGGGAGCAGCTGAATCAGGCCATCAGCTGGGCGGTCTATCCCGGGCATGACGACGGGCGCGCCCCCGACGAACCGCTGCGCGAAAATCGCGGCGTGGGATACTGCCGCGCCAACGTCTTCGGCAAGGATTTCGACGCCTACATGACGCGGCGCGCGCCCGAACTCTTCCTTGTGGCGCAGATCGAACACATCCGGGCCGTGGAAAATCTGGACGCCATCCTTTCGCATCCGCGTCTGGACGCCATCATGGTCGGCCCGTATGATCTTTCCGGTTCCATGGGGCTGACGGCGCAGTTCGATCATCCGGACTTCAAGGCCGCCATGGAGCGCATCCATGCCGCCTGCAAACGGCACAAGCCGCTCATGGGGCTGCATATCGTGCAGCCGGACCCGGAGGAACTGCGGCGGCAGATTGCGGCCGGCAGTCGTTTCATCGCCTACGGTATCGACTCCGTCTTTCTCTGGCGCGGCGCGGAGCGCCCGCGCTAGTCTTCCGCAAAGGAGGCTTCTGTGAAGATAACGGTTTTCGGCGGTTCCGGTTTTCTGGGATCGCATATCTGCGACAAGCTGTCCGAGGCGGGGCACCATGTCACCATTGTGGACGTTCAGCCGTCGCCGTGGCTGCGTCCTGATCAGACCATGCTGCAAGGCAGCATTCTGGATGAAGAAACCGTACGCCGCGCCGTGGACGGCGCCGACATGGTGTTCAACTATGCCGGGATCGCCGACATCGGCGAAGCCAACAACCGCCCGGTGGATACGGCGCGCCTCAATGTGGTGGGCAACGTCATGGCGCTGGAAGCCTGCCGTCAGGCGGGCGTCAAGCGGTATGTGTTCGCCAGTTCGCTCTATGTCTACGGCAAGTCGGGGGGCTTCTACCGGTGCAGCAAGCAGTCCTGCGAAATCTATATTGAAAATTATCAGGCCATGCACCATCTGCCCTACACGATCCTGCGCTACGGGTCCCTGTACGGGCCGAGGGCCGATCAGCGCAACGCCATTCACCGTTTTGTGCATGAGGCGCTGACCACCGGCAGCATCACCTATTACGGCGCGCCCACGGCCCTGCGCGAATACGTGCACGTGGACGACGCCAGTACCGCCACGCTGATGATACTCGACCCGGAATTTGAAAATCAGAATATCATCATTTCCGGCAATCAGCCCATGCGCGTGGGCGATCTGTTCAAGATGATCGGCGAAATGCTCGGCAAGGAACTGACCATCAATTTCCAGAACGATCCCAACAGCGGGCATTACCAGATTACGCCGTACTCCTTCATGCCCAAGATCGGCCGCAAGCTCGTGCCGCCGCTGACAGTGGACCTCGGACAGGGGATTCTGCGCGTCATGGAAGAGGCCCACAAGGCCGAGCATCCCGAATTGCAGAGCGAAGGCGGCTATCTTGTCGCCACGGACGACTGATCCGCGACGGACGGCGGGGGCGGGAGAAGATCGCTCCCCCGCGACGCCCTGAAACCATCCTGAACGACACAGGAGATCCCATGAATATCATTGCCATCATTCCCGCCCGCATGGGTTCCAGCCGCTACCCCGGCAAACCCCTTGCCCTCATCCACGGCGTGCCCATGGTGGGGCATGTGGCTTTCAGAACCCGGCAAAGTTCCCTCCTGAGCGCCACGTATGTGGCGACCTGCGACGACATTATTGCAAACTACTGCGAAGACGCCGGGCTGGAATGCGTCATGACGGGCGACCATCATGTGCGCTGCTCCACGCGCACCGCCGAGGCCCTGTTGAAAATCGAGGAAGCCACGGGCCGCAAGGCCGACATCGTGGTCATGGTGCAGGGCGACGAGCCCATGATCACCCCCGACATGATTGACGCCGCCGTGGAACCCATGCTCAAGGACCCCTCCATCAACGTCGTGAACCTCATGGCGGAGATGCAGACCGTCGAGGAATTTGAAGACCCCAACGAAGTCAAGGTCGTCGTGGATCGTCACATGGACGCCCTGTATTTCTCGCGCGAGCCCATTCCCTCCCGCAAGAAGGGCTCCGACAAGGTGCCCATGCGCAAGCAGGTCTGCATCATTCCTTTCCGGCGCGACTATCTGCTGCGCTTCAATGAAATGGAGGAAAGCCCGCTGGAAATTTATGAATCCGTGGACATGATGCGCATTCTCGAATACGGCGAAAAGGTGCGCATGGTGCCCACCGACAAGCGTACCTACAGCGTGGACACGCCGGAGGACCTCGCCCGCGTGGAACGTCTCATGACGGGCGACGCGCTCATGAAGACCTACAGCAAGCAGGCATGAGCGGGCGTCCTTCCCTGCGCCGCCGCTGTCGCGCGGCCCTTGAGGAAGCGTGGATCGCCCTGTGGGGCTGGATACCCACGCCGCTGGGTACGGCCCTGCGACTGGCGGCCTGGCGCTGGTGTTTTGCCGCCTGCGGTTCCGCCCGCTTTGCCACCGGTATCAGCCTGCTGGGATGCCGTCATATGCGTCTCGGCAACGGCGTGCGCATCGGGCGCGGCTGCTTCCTTTCCGCCGAGGACGGTCGGCTGGAGCTGGCGGACGAGGCTGCCCTTTCGCCCAATGTGCATGTGGGCGCGGATCACGGCCTGATCCGCATCGGCAGGCAGACGGCCGTCGGCCCCGGCACCGTCATCCGGGCGGCCAATCACCGTTTTGCCGACGCCTCCCGCCCCATCATGGGGCAGGGGCACGAGTACGGGGAAATCGTCATCGAGGATGACGTCTGGATCGGCGCAAATTGCGTCATCACCCCCAATGTGCATATAGGGCGCGGCGCCGTCGTGGGCGCCGGAGCCGTGGTGACACGCGACGTGTCGCCGTATACCGTTGTGGGCGGCGTGCCCGCGCGTCCCATTTCGCGGCGCGGCAAGACAGCCGCCTGATTCTCCGTCACCCCGGCCCCGGGTTCCCGCCCGGGGCCTTTTCCGTGAGGTTTTTGCCATGCTGCAATGTCTGGCGTTTGACTGCGACGGCGTCCTGCTGGACAGCGTACCCGTCAAGACGCGGGCCTTTGCCCGGATTGCCGAGCCCTACGGGGCCGAAGCCCGCGATCGCTTCGTCATGTATCATACCGTTCACGGCGGCGTGAGCCGCTACAAGAAATTTGAATGGTTCTACCGGGAAGTGCTCGGGCGCGAAATTACGCCGGAGGAGTCCGCCGAGCTGGGGCGCAGGTTTGCCGAGTACTCGCTGGAAGAAGTGCGGCGCTGCCCCATGATCGCCGGAGCGGAAGACGTGCTGCGGCGCTGGCACGGGACGCTTCCCATCTATGTCTGCTCGGGCGCGCCGCAGGAGGAGCTGGATCTCGTGCTGCGTGAACGCGGCCTGACCGGCTACTTCAACGGCGTGTTCGGTTCGCCGCCGGCCAAGGCCGAACTGCTGGCCCGGGCCGTGGCGGCCGCGGGCGTCCTGCCGGAGGAATGTCTCATGGTGGGCGACGCCCCCACGGATCGCCATGCCGCCGAAACCGTCGGCACGCTCTTCTACGGCGTCGGGCCGGAAGTGAAGGGAGAGGATATTCCCTGGGGGAGCGATCTCACGCGGCTCAATGACTGGATAGCCGCCCGCGTTGCCGTCAAGGGCTGAGTTCATGGCGCGTTTTTCCCTTACCTTTCGGCGGACGCTGCTGATTATTCTGGTCATTGTTCTGGCCGAGGGGCTGTTCGTCCTGCTGCTTCAGGGCACGGGCGGTTCCGGCTTCTTCCAGTGGGCGGGCAGGGACGGCGGCGATTCCGCCGGTACCGGCGCGGCATTCTCCGAAAACGGCTCGCTCATGCCCGGCGAGGTGAACGCCACGCCGCCGCCCCCTCCGCCCCGGAGCTATCTTCCCGAGGATATCCGCACCATCCGCCCCGACGCGCCGCAGGCGTCGGAACAGGAACGGGCGCAGGCCAACGAGATTCTGCTGCATGCGAACAGGACGTTTTCTCAGGTGCGGGGAACCTATGACGCCTATGTGGCGGCCATGCTGCAACTGACGGATGTCTATGAGCAGCGCTATACCGCGCCTGTTCCCCCCGAACGCCCGGCGCGCGCCAGTCTGTCTTCCGCACTTGCGCCGCCCGAAAATCTCTGGACGCCCGCCGATATCCGGCTTTTCAAGGACGGTCTTGAGGGCATGGACGCCGCCATGGATTCCATGAGGGCCGATTATCTGGCCCTCATGCGCTACGTGGCCGACGACAGCGTCAGGGATGACGGCGTCCGGGGGAAGGGGTTGACGAAGGCCATCCGCCGCAGCGGCGAGGCATACGGCCAGGCCCGCGACAAGGTTCTTTCCGGCCTCGACAGCGAAGCCGACAAGGCGGAACGTACCCTGTTGCAGGGCCATCCCCTGCGCCCGCAGATCATGGCGGCCAAGCTGCTTACGGCGCGCATGCGCCTTGCGCCCGCCATGCTGGCGGGCAACAAGCCCGATCCGCAGGTTCTGGAGCGCTGGCGCAAGGAACTGGAAGGCATGATCAACGAGGCCGCCATGCTGCCCTGCGCCGTCCCCGGAGACGTCGAACGGCTCTGGCGCGTCTTCCTTCGCACGGCGGCGGAATTTCCGCAGGTCATTGCGCTTGGTCAGAAAGCCGGATTCGACGATCTCCTTCGCGGTCAGATCAATACCACCTACGCCCGCGTGCAGCAGGCATACAATGATTTTGTCGCCGCCGTGAACACGCGCGGCTAGAGCGTTTCACCTTTGAAAAAGGTGAAACGCGAAGAAGTACGCGAAAAAATGGAGACGGCCTCCCTTGCCCGTATAAGGCAGGGAGGCCGTCTCCTTCATGAGCATTTTATCTTGAAACGACAGGCCCTATGGTGTGAAGGGCTGCTGACGTTATTCGCAGCCTGTTCTGGGGGAAGGGAAAACCATCAGCCGGGCGCGAGGCGTTTCCCTTCCCCCCGACATCCTGCGTTCCAATCCGTCAACAGGAAGACATCATGGTCCGTTTGTTCCGTCTTGTTCTGCTTGTTTCGGCTCTTCTTCTGATATCCGGTTGTGCGGGCACGTTTCGGCCGCCCCGGTACAAGGTTCCTGTGGTTTCCTATGAATATGGTATCGGCCCCACCGGACCCACCAGTGTGCTGAGTCTCAAAATGGATGGCAGAGAAATGATACATACTCCCTGGCTGGGGACGACGCCGCTGGACGGCAGACAGGATACCGCTCCTGAGCATACCGCCTTTTCACTCGGCCCGAAGGGAATTTTTGATATCCCCCGGACCATGGAAGTGACCTGGTACCTGTATACCTATGAGCAACTGTATCATACCGTCATCACCATGCCTGCCAAAAGGGAGATGCAGAAGATTCTGAAACAGATGGGCATGGAAACGCCGCGTGAAATACGCTTTGGCGTGTATATAGATATGCCGCCGCAGGTAAAGTGCTCCATAGGCACATTATGGATGCGAGCTCCAGAGCCGTTCAAGCTCTATCCGCTGGCCACAGGCAAGGGCGTTCCCATTCCCACTGCCGGTTTTGAAAAGCAGCTTGAGGAAGAAAGATTCAGACTGTGTGCCGGTCGTGACCTGCCGGAGGAACTCTGCCGCCGGAGCGGGCTTCCCTACGGCATTACCGGAGCGGCTTATCTGGAAGCATGGGAGGAACTCTGCCGCCGGAGAGGGTCCCCCGCGGCAGACCGTCCCGCGGCATCCCCGCGCTGACGAGGCAGCCTGCCTCCCGGCCCGAAGCGGGCGGAAAAACGCGCTTTCTCCGCAACATGACAGGCGGCATGGTTTGAGAGGCGACGACGGCGGGTCCCCGAGGCACGCCGTCGGCATCGGGATTTCCCGCGCGAAAAAATGGAGACGGCCTCCCTTGCCCGTATAAGGCAGGGAGGCCGTCTCC
>CAJMRA010000071.1 GCA_905215675.1 uncultured bacterium
ACAGGAAAGCAGGAGTCATTTAAGATGTCCAGCTTTTTTTAGAAACAGCCCCTAGGGCGTGTTAACACTAGAGAATCTGGTTCAGGAACTGCTTGAGGCGCGGATGCCGGGGAGAGCCGAAGAGGACATCCGGCGGTCCGACTTCGATGATCTGGCCGTGATCCATGAAGATGACGCGGTCGGCGACGGTGCGCGCAAAGCCCATTTCATGGGTGACGCACACCATGGTCATGCCCTCTTCGGCGAGATTGATCATGACGTCGAGAACTTCGCCGACCATTTCGGGGTCCAGGGCGGAAGTGGGTTCGTCGAACAGCATGATGGCGGGCTGCATGGCCAGCGCCCGGGCGATGGCCACGCGCTGCTGCTGCCCGCCGGAGAGCATGGCCGGGTAGATATTGGCCTTGTCGCTGATGCCGACCTTCTTGAGCAGGAGCAGGGCGCGGTTTTCGGCCTCGGCGCGGGAGAGGCCGAGCAGCTTGCGCGGGGCCAGGGTGAGATTTTCCAGCACCGTCTTGTGGGGAAAGAGGTTGAACTGCTGGAACACCATGCCCATGCCGCGCCGCATCATGTTGATGTCGTTGCTCTTGTCGTTGATGTCCTGCCCGTTGACGATGATGCTGCCGCCGTCGATTTCCTCAAGCCGGTTGATGGAGCGCAGCAGGGTGGACTTGCCGGAGCCGGACGGACCGATGATGACGACGCGCTCCCCGGCGGCGATGTCGAGGCTCACATCCTGCAAGGCCGGAAACTGGCCGAAATATTTCCAGACATTGGCGATGGAAATGATGGGGCCGTTATTTTCTGCGGTCATAGTAATTGAGCCTCGCTTCGATGACGCTGACGATTTTGGAAAGCAGCAGGGTGATGATCAGATAGACGAGCGCCACGACGGTATACGCCTCGAAATAGGCGTAGCTCTGGGAGGCGAAGCTGCGGGCGCGCTGCATCATGTCGGGCATGCCGATGACGGAGACGAGGGCCGTATCCTTGAGCATGGCGATGCATTCGTTGCCTACCGGGGGCAGGATGGTCCGCCAGGCCTGGGGCAGGACCACGTAGAACATGGTCTGGAAGCGGTTGAAGCCCAGCGAACGCGCGGCTTCGGTCTGTCCCTTGGGAATGGCGAGAATGCCCGCGCGGAAGACCTCGCCCATGTAGGCCCCGTAGCAGACGCTGACGGCGATGACGGCGGCGGGCACGCCCTGGATGCGCAGAAACTGGGACAGGGCGAAATAGATGTAGAAGACCTGCACCAGCAGGGGAATGCCTCGTATGACTTCCACGTAGGTGGAGGCGATGAGGTTGATGCAGCGGTTGCGCGAAATGCGGCCCAGCCCCGTCAGCAGTCCCAGCGGCACGGCGCAGCAGATGGCAAGCGCCGTGAGCTTGAAGGTGAGCAGGATGCCGTCGGGGAGGAAGAGCAGGGCTTCCCGGTAGCTGCTCGGCCCCATGTAGCACAGCAGGAGCAGTGACAGGACGGCCCCCGTCAGGGCGATGGACCAGGCGTTGATCAGCCGCCGTTCGCGCGGATTGGGAATGGCCGGGCCGTCGGTGACCATGATGATGTTGGCGTTGCTCTGTCCTTCGTCTTTATCCATTGTGTCCCTCTTCGGCGGCGCGCCCGCGATGCCGTCGTCCCGCGTGAGGACGCGAAGGCCGGAGGAGTCTTGCGGCTCCTCCGGCGATAGGCGCGGCTGTCGTTCGTGATCCGGAAATGGTCCGGCCCGGGCCGGACAGGCGCGGCGTTACTTGCCGCTGCCCATCCACTTTTCAATCAGCTTGGCTTCGGTGCCGTCCTTCTTGATTTCATCGACGGCCTTGTTGATGCGATCGAGCAGGTCCTTGCGGCCCTTCTGGAGGCAGAAGCCGATATATTCCTTGTCGCCGGTCTGGTAAGCCACGTTGAGCTTGCCTTCGAAGTCCTTGCGCTTGTTGGCGTAGTACTTGGCGACGGGGTCGTCGCAGATGACGGCGTCGATGCGGCCCGCGGCAAGGTCGGCGATGGCCAGACCCACGTCGTCATATTCGCGGATGACGGCGCCCACGTTCGCCTTGCGCAGGACGAACACGCCGGTGATGCCGATCTGGCTGCCCACGGTCTTGCCCTTGAGTTCGGCAAGGCTCTTGATGGTCTTGCCCTTGGGCATGATGACGGCCTGGGTCAGGCCGTAATAGGGCGTGGAAAAGTCAAAGGTCTTCTGGCGTTCGGGCGTGATGGTGGTCGAGGAAGCCAGAATGTCGTAATTGCCCGCGGCCAGTCCCGCAAAGATGCCGTCCCAGGCCACGTTGCGGATTTCCACTTCAAAGCCGGCGCGTTTGGCCACTTCCTTGATATAATCCATGGAATAGCCGATGGGTTCCTTCTTGTCGTTGAGGTATTCGAAGGGCGGGAAGTTGCAGTCGCCAGCCACGACGAATTTTTCAGCGGCGGCGGCGGGAGAACACAGCAGCATCACCGTCGCCAGCGAAAGAAGCAGTCTGCGGAACATGGGGGCCTCCAAGGTGTTTTTCCGTCCGTCGTCATTCGCCACAGCGTCCCGCCTGAGGGCGGGAAACGGCCCGGATAAGAGCGTGTTGCCTAAAAACGCGGGGCGGCGACAGCGCCGCCCGGCCCGAAGCGGACGGAAAAACCGCGCTTTTTCCGCGCAACGACAGGCCGTATGGTTTGCAGCGCAACGCGTTGCAAACGGAAATGTTCCAGGCGTCCCGCCCCTGAAACGGCGCGGCGTTCCCGGACCGAAAGCCGACGCTCCCCCGAAAGGGGAGAGGCCGTGATCGCGGGGCGTCACAGGGCGAACGCGCGGTTGTTGTACGCCCGCAAAGGCGCGCCCGTCAAGGGTCGGGAGGTTTTTTACGGCTTTTCTACCAGGAGTTCCCGGGAGCGGGGCCGTCGTCCTCTTCCTCGTCGTCGTCAACGGGCAGCCGGCCGGTCATGCCGCCGCCCCCCGCGCCGCCGAGGGGCGCGTTCATGTTGCCGTAGGGCGCGCGGCCGCGTCCGGCGGACGTCATGCCGTCGTCTCCGGCATAGTCGTCGCGTTCGTCCTTGAGCGCCTGTTGCAGGAACCAGTCCTCGCGGATGCGCCACGAGGCCGCCGCCGTATAGGCCGGGGAGGAATAGCCCACGGAAAGCACCAGCGTGCGCCGGGCGTGCTCCTGAAGGCGTATGAGCAGGGGCGTGAAGTCCGCGTCGCCGGAAAGAATGATGAATTCGTCAAAATGCGTAGAGTGGGAAAGATCGTCCATGCAGTCCATGACAAGATGAATGTCGGTGCTTGTCTTGCCGCGCGTCGTGAGCGGCGGACAGTCCACAACCTGAAAGGCGCTGCGGGTGAAGTGAAAACGGAATTCTTGATAGCGCTGGGGGTTCAGGTATACCATGCGCTTGAGGATGCGGCGGCGCACGCCTTCTCCGTAGAGAATGCGGAGCGCGTGATTCTCGATCCAGCGCACCCAGCGATAGGGGGCCGTGCCGAAATTGCGCGCCGCTTCGGGATCAGCGTCAAGAAAGCGGGTATAAATATTGTCGAAATCCACATAAAGCGCGCTGTACACTTCATCAAAACCGGTAAATCGAGCCATGACAACCTCGGCTGTGAAGACCTTTCGTGCGAAAGGCCGGAATAGTATCCTGCAATTCTAGAAAAAAACGAAATGGCCTGCAAGCGCGGGCCCGCGGAGCGTTATGCACCGACCGTCGTCCCCCCTCCCGGCCCGGCTGCGGGCCCGCCTTGCGGAAAATCCCGCCCGTTTCTGGCATGACTGCCTGTTCTGGAGTTTCTGGACGACCATCGTCCTGTTCCCCACCGGATACGGTTTCCGGGAGGTCTCGCCGCTGGTCTGCGCCGTCTTCCTTGTCCTGTATTATCGGCAGGACTGGAAAAATTCCACGCTGGCCCGTCTGCGGCCGTGGCCGCTTTTCGGCTGTGCCGCCCTGATGACGCTGATCGGCGTCGTTTTTTCCACCGACGTCTGGCAGTCGTTCCTGCATGCGGGCATGGGCGTCAACAAGGGCTACATCCTGCCCTTCATCGCCATGGAATGCGTCCGCGACGAGCGTGATCTGCGGCGTCTGGTGGCCGCCTGCGGGCTGGCCTGCTTCTGGGAAGGGCTGGACGGCATCTGGCAGTTCCTGACCGGCGTGGATCTCGTCATGGGCTATCTGCCCAAGGAGGGCAGGCTGTCCGGCAGCTTCTCCGATTATGCCGTGGGCAATTACATTTCCCTGGCCATGCTGCCGGTGTTCGGCGGCTGGTTCCTGCTGCGGCGGCGCTGGTCCGCGCCCGTGTCGGCGCTGCTCTTCGCCCTGCTGCTCTTTCCGCCCGTCTTTCTGCTTGTCGGCAGCGGAACCCGGAGCGGCGTGCTGGCCGTGGCCTCGTCCTTTGTCCTCTGGATGCTGCTTCGCGGACGCCTGCGCTGGCGCTATCTGCTGGCGGCGGCGGCCATCTTCGTCGCCTTCGCCCTGCTGCGGCAGGGCCGCCTCTCGCCGGAAACCATCGGCGCAGACGGGCGCTGGAGCCTCTGGTCGCTGGGCTGGAGCGTCTTTCTCGAACATCCCTGGCTCGGCGCGGGCGCGGGGCAGTACAATGCGGCCTTCCGCGCCCTGGGCCTCGTGCCCGAACGCGACGTGATCACCATCAGCCATCCGCACAATATCTATCTCGATATTCTCTACGCGCACGGCATCGTCGGTTTCCTGCTGGGGATGATCTTCCTGTTCGGCTTCCTGTACTGGGGATATGTCCGCCTGCGTCCGCAGCTTGAGCGCGAACTGCGGGAGGACGCCCCGTCCTGCTACTGGCGCATGACGGCATGGTTCTGGATTGCCTACGGCGCATGGTTCGTCAACGGCATTTTCGGTCACGATTTTTACCGTATCTGGTGGCTGGCCCTGTCCATGACGCACATGGGCGTCATGATCGGCGCGGTGGTCAACGCTCCCGCCGTTCCTGCCGCCGTCTCAACCTCCAAGGATTCCGCATGAAACGTCGTTTGCGCCGGGCCCGGCTGGAAGATGTCGACGCCCTGCTGGCCGTCTATGAACCCTATGTGCTTGAAACCGCCGTCACGTTCGAATACGTCGTTCCCTGCCGCGACGACTTCGCCGGTCGCCTCCGCCATATCGGCGAGGAATATCCCTGGCTCGTGCTGGAAGAGGAAGGCCGCGTCGTCGGCTACGCCTACGCGGCCCGGCATATGGAACGGGCCGCCTACCAGTGGAACGCCGTTCTTTCCGTCTACGTGGACCGCGCCCGCCTCGGGCACGGCAGGGGGCGCGCCCTGTACGGCGCGCTGCTGGACCTGCTGACCCTTCAGGGCATCCGCAACGTGTACGGCTGCGTCACGGTTCCCAATGCCGCCAGCGACGCGCTGCATGCGGCTTTCGGCTTCCGGCTGCTCGGCGAATTCCCCGCCTCGGGCTACAAGCTCGGCGCATGGCACGGTATCCGCTGGTACGGCAAATGCCTCCATCCGGTCGATGCCGCCCCGCCCCGCCTCCTGTCCGTGCATGAACTGTTCGATCTGCGCCCGGATGACGCGCGGGACATACTCCGCCGTCACGCCGACAGCCTCGGGGACGCTCCCTTCTAGGGCGTTTCACCTTTGAAAAAGGTGAAGCGCGAGGCGGCGGCATGGCCGTCGGAGCGTTTCGAGAGGGGAATGCCCCCCTGTTTTGAGGAATACCTGTTGATGCCTACAATTCTTTCGACGTCGTCGGCCCGCATATCGCCCTCCGTATGGCTGGGGTTCGGTCTGGTCGGCATTTGCATGCTTGTCGCCGGACTGCTGACGCCGCCCATGGCCGACGATTATTACTTCGGCAGCGCTTCGTTGCAGCCCTTTGCCGATATCATGGCCGGCGCGCCCGTACAGCCGCTGGAACCGGCGCATTTCCCCGATATTTTCCGCCGTGCCGTTCAGATGTATTCCACCTGGGACGGGCGGTTCATGTCCTATCTGGTCATAGGTTCGGCCCTGTGGCTGCCCCGGCTGATCACCGCCTCCGGCGTGGCTCTGGTATGCTGTCTGACAATCTTTCTGGCGCTGCTGCATATACTCGGCCCTGACTGGCGGCGTCAGCTGCGCTGGTGGCATGTGCCGCTGGCCGCCTCCCTGCTGCTCTGGGGTATGCCTACCTGCGGTTCCGTCTATTTCTGGCATACCGGTCTGGCCTATGCCATGGACTTGTGCGGTTCGCTTCTTTTCCTCCTGCCGTTCCGCTTCCTGGCGGAGCGCCACGCCGGATATGTCCCGGCGTCTCCGGCAACGACGGCGGCGTATGTGCTTCTTGCCCTGTGCCTCGGCCTGTTGCAGTACAATACGCCCATCCTGTGCCTGATCGCCGGGTCGGCGGCGCTCTGTCATTTCCTGTCTTGCAACGGTGCGTCCAAGCTCGTCGATCGCCTGCGTCGAATCCTGCCCCTGATATGCGGTCTTGTCGTGCTGGCCGCGGCGATCGCCATTCTGTTTGCATCGCCGGGCAACGCGGAGCGCCTGCGTATTCAGGATGGCTGGTTTGCCGATCTTTCCCTTGGGGACAAGGTTGTCTTGTTCTTGCGGCGGCAGCCCCGGGTACAGTGCCTGTTCTGGCTTCCCTGGCTGCTGACAATCTGGGCCGCGGTGCTTCTCGTACTGCGCCATGGTCGTTCCTGGCTACGGTATGTTCCGCCGGTGGGCGCGGTCTTTCTTCTGCTTGGGCAAATGGGACAGGCCGCTTTTATATTCTCTCCGGCCCCCGCGCCCCGTGCCTATACGTCCTCGGTCGTTTTCATGCTTCTGGGGGCCTGCATACTGTTGCGCGCGGCCCGGCCTGCGGCCGGAGAGCGTGCCGCGCGGCTGCTGCGTGCGTGCGCGCTGCTTTTCTGTCTGGCGTTCTGGGCCCTTGTTCCCTATGAAATCATGCACATGACGCAGGGCCGCGCGGAGCTTGCCGAACGTTCCCGCGTGCTGGCGGAGGCTGAGGGAACGGATATTCGCGTTCCTCCTTTGCAGACGCGGGGGCGTCCCTTCTTTCCTCTCGGCACGTATGTTCAGGATATCTCCCATGATCCCGGCTTCTGGATCAATCGGGTGGTGGCGGCCTACTGGAAAGTTCCGTCCGTGGCGTTGCAGATGCCGCCGGATCGTTATTTCCTGTATGCGGAAAACGATCGGCGTGTCCTGCTGCGCCTGCGGGGAGAGATGCTTTTCGTACAGGAATGGCCCCAGGGGATTTTCGCCAGTCTCTATGTGTATTATCCGGCCAAATCGTCCTTTCTGGCCCGTTTCCCCGGACCGTTGGCGGATGCCCTGTCCGGCTGGGTTGCGCAGGGGCGGGGTGGAGACGCCCGCCTGCTGGCGCTGCCGCTGCTGTTTTCCATAACGCATTTGTCCCCGGCAACGCCCCGACAACGCCTCTGGGGGCTTTTCAACGGTGAAGCTGTCCACCTCTGGCTGGTTCATCCCGGCGACGGCCCCTCTTCCTTCCATGTCCTGCCTTTGCAGGAGCTTGACGAAGCCGAGGTTCTGCGTCGCTTCCCCGCCGCCGTTTCTCCGTCGGCTACGACGGACAATGCCGGAAGTGCGTCATGAAACGCTCCGTTCTTGCGGCTTTTGCGTGCGTTTACCTCTGCGTGGCGCTGTTCTGCCTGCTGACGCCGCTCATTTCCGACGATTACTATTTCGGCAGTTCCTCGACGCAGCCCTTTGCCGCCATCATGGCCGGGGAGCCCGTGCTGCCGTTCGGGCCGGAATCCTTTGCCGACATCTTCCGCCGCGCCGCGCAGATGTACGCCACCTGGGACGGGCGTTTCGCGGCCTATGTCACCTTCGGCTTCTATCTCTGGCTGCCGCCCCTCCTGTACGCCCTGCTGGTTGCGGGCGTGTTCTGCGCCACCGTCTTTCTGGCGCTGCTGCATGTCATGGGGCCCGGGGAACGGCGGCGGCTGACGCCCGCGGCTGTCGGACTCATGGCCGCCGCCCTGTGGTGGGGCATGCCCACCTGCGGTTCCGTCTATTTCTGGCGTACCGGGCTGGCCTACGCCATGGATATTTTCTGCGCGCTCTGCTTTCTGCTCCCTTTCCGCCGGCTGCTGGAACAGCCCGATTTGCGCGTCCGCAAGCCCTTTTCTCCCGCGGTCGTGGCGGCCTGGCTGCTGCTGACCTGCTATTTCGCCCTGTTGCAGTACAATACGCCCATTCTGTGCCTGCTCGCCGGGACGGCGGCGCTCGGCCGCCTCTGGTTCCTCAATGCGGCGCTGCCGCCGGGCGAACGCCTGCGTCGTCTGTGGCCCCTGATCGGCGGCCTTGTCGTGCTGCTGGCCGGACTGGCTATCATCTTCAGCGCGCCCGGCAATGCCCAGCGCGTGCTGATTCGTGCGAACTGGTTCGGCGGGCTGTCCCTGCTCGACAAGATCCGCCTCTGGCTGCTGGCGCAGCCGCAGGTGCAGACCCTGCTCTGGCTCCCCTGGCTGCTGACCGTCTGGGCCGTGTGGGTGCTGGTCCGCCGTCACGGCCGGGCGTTTCTGCGGCATGTGCCGCCCACGGGTCTTGTCTTTCTCCTGCTGGGGCAGATGGGGCAGGGGGCCTATCTCTTCGCGCCCCGGCCCGATTCCCGCGCCTATACTTCCGTCTTTCTCTTCATGCTGCTGGGCGCGTGCATTCTCGCCCGTGCGGCCCTGACGCAGGCCGAACCCGCAAGCGCCCGGCGCGCCCGCCGCGCGGCCGTCTGTTTTCTTTGTCTCGTGTTGCTGACGCTGCCGCACGAACTGTCCCTCTTCCTGTCGGGAAGGGCCGAGCTGGCGGCGCGGTATGCCGTCTATGCCGTTTCCGCCGGGCAGGACGTGCGCGTCGCCCCCCTGAAAACGCGCGGCGACCGTTTCTTTGTTCTCGGCGCGTATCAGCAGGACGTCACCCATGATCCCGACTTCTGGATCAATCAGGTCGTGGCTCGCCACTGGAAACTGGCTTCCGTGGCCCTGCGCATGCCGCCCGATCGCGTCTTTTGCCACACAACCGGCGAGGGGCGGGAAGTCGTCCTGCAACAGCACGGCGCGACGCTGCGTCTGCTGCCTTCTCCGACGCCCGCCGCAAAGCGCTACTATGTCTATTATTACGGCAAGTCCGGCCTCGTGCGCTATCTGCCCGCAGGGATTGCGGACCCGCTCACCCGCTGGTTGCAGGAGGCGCGGCCCGGCGACGCGCGCCTGTGGCTGGTGCCGCTGCTCTACGCGCAGGCGCGCCTTGAGGAAAGCAGCCCGGCGCCCGTTACCCTGTGGGGCTATTACGCCTCGTTCCCCGATTCGCCCCTCTGGCTCGTGCGTCCCGGCGACGGCCCCGCCTCCTTCCGGCTGCTCCCCCTGTCGCCGTCGCGGGATTGAGCGTTTGATCTTTGAGACGATAGGTTGAGATTCAGGGGGAGGGGAACCCCCTCTGCTAGCGCGAGAGGGGGTT
>CAJMRA010000072.1 GCA_905215675.1 uncultured bacterium
GATGGGGGGCACGGGGGGAAGGGAAACCCCGCTCGCGCGAGCAGCGGGGTGTCCCTTCCCCCCGAAAAAAGAAAAGAAAAAGAAAAACATACCATTCTGAAAACGCACTACATGACACTGCGGACGGCTTCGAGGTAGCGCAGGCCGTAGTAGTCATCGGGTTCGATGCAGCAGCCTTCGCCCCATTCGTTCCAGGCGTTGATGAAGACGTACTGAAGAGAGGGGGGCAGGATTTTACGGGTATAGTCCGTCATGGCTTCGAGCGCCAGTCGGAAGAGCGCGGGGCTTTCACCGGTGCAGGCAAGGCCGAATTTTCCTCGGCGCGGGGTATTGTCCCAGCCGGGGAACACGCAGCGCAGGCGGGTATACGGCGGCACGGGCTTGGACAGCATGAAACGCAGGGTCGCCTGATAGTCATAGCGGCGGGGCTGTTCTCCGGGTGCGGAGAGCATGCTCCCGGGTACCCAGCTCGGCGCAAATTCCACCATGAAATCCAGTCCCCAGCGCTGCGGCGCGCTGGGGCCGTAAGCCTCCACGCCGGCAAGACAGAGGGAAAGCCCGGCCCGCCGGGCTTCCTCGCGCAGGATGGCCGTACAGGCCGTGATGGAGGGATGCCGCTCCGGGGCGAAAATCAGGAAAAGGGGCCTGCCCTCGATACGGATATAGCGCGGATGCCGGAAGTAGCGCAGGAGATCGCGGGCCAGCAAACGCGCCGCATCTTCGGAATAATCCTGCGCCAGAAAGACGGGCCGATCCTGCCGTCGGTTGTCGCACCAGCTCACATGAGGCCAGCAGAGACAGAATTCGTTCTTGATGGCCTGTGTGCGGCAGATGATGTCCAGCGGCTTTTCCAGCAGCCGTCGTCCGCCGAAATTGTAGTAATAGTAGCAGAACGCGCCCACGCCGTATTCCATGGCAAGACGATGCTGCAACAGGAGCGTCCCGCGATCCTCCAGGGAATAGTATCCCAGCATCTTGTGCGGGACATGGGGCTGCCGGTGCCCGGGAAAGAGGGGGCGGGCGTTGCGCACATTATCCCATTCCGTAAAGCCGGGACCGTACACGGCTTCATTTTCGGGGATGACGTGAAACTGGGGCAGATAGAAGGCAATGGCTTTCATGCGTCCGTCCTGATCCGACGGCCGCTCTGATCGTGGTTCTGCCGGGAGACGGCGCCCCGTAAAGAATGACGCAGGCCCTGTCGGGCGTGGAGCGAGCCGACTGAACGTTTGCTTGAGGAGAGGGAGAGGGGAAACAGCGTGAAGGGGAAGGGAGGCCCCTTTTTCAAGGGCTCCCCTCTCCCCTTCGCGCTCCTGATAAACGGGATGAACGGCACCGTCGTTTCGCGGAAAAAACGCGGTTTTTCCGCTCACTTCGGGCCGGACGGCGCTGTGCTGCCGCCTCGCGTTTTCACCTTTTTCAAAGGTGAAACGCTCTAGAGTTCCGGCGGCAGGGTCTGCAACTGGGCCAGGGTGAAGACCGGGCCGTCGATGCAGACGTAATGGCTGCCGATATTGCAGCGCCCGCAGATGCCGATACCGCATTTCATGCGCTTTTCCAGCGTGGTCACGATATTTTCCGGCGCAAAGCCCAGCTTTTCAAGGGCCTGCAGGGTGAACTTGATCATGATCGGCGGACCGCAGAGAACGGCGACGGTATTGTCGGGACTGGGCTGCAATTCCGTCAGCACGTTGGGAATCAGACCCACCTTGTGCTGCCAGCCCTCGAAAGGATTGTCGATGCACAGGGTGCAATCAAGATCGGGATTGTCCAGCCAGCCCTGCAACTCATAGCTGTAGGCCATGTCGCGCGGGCTGCGCGCGCCGTACAACAGACTAATCTTGCCGTAATCCTTCTTGTTTTCCAGCAGATGCAGCATGATGGTACGGATGGGCGCCATGCCGATGCCCCCGCCCACGAAGAAGACGTTCTTGCCTTTCCACTGCTCATAGGGGAAGTAGTTGCCGAGCGGGGCGCGCACGCCGACCTTGTCGCCGGGATTGAGGCGATGGATGGCGGCGGTCACTTCCCCGGCCTGCATGACGGAGAACTGGAGGTAGTCCTTGCAGGACGGCGGCGAATTGATGACGAACGTGGATTCGCCGGCGCCGAACACCGAAAGCTGGCCGACCTGTCCCGGTTCGTAACGGAAGTTCTTCATGGCGTCGGCATCATCCAGCACGACGCGCAGGGTACGAATATTGCCGGTCTCCTGAATGACTTCCATCACCGTGGCGGGCATGGGCGCATAGGGGTTGCCCTGCGGATGGGGACGGGGCGTCAGCTCGCGGAGCATGCCGCCGCCGGGCCTGGGCTTCATGGGCGCGGCCTTGGCGGCGGGCTTGGGAGCCGCCGCGGGAGCCGCGGGCGCGGCTTCCGCCGGAGCTGCGGGCGCGGTTTCCGCGGCCGGAGCCGCTGCGACAGGGGCCTCCGCCGGGGCCTGCGCGGGAGCGGCCTCGGCGGCATCCGGGGCCTTGGCGGCCCGGGAGACCTTTCTGGTCTTTTCTTCCGGGGCGTCCTTGGCGGCGGCAGGCTTGGCTGTTCTGGGCTTGCTTGCGGTTTTCTTCGTTGCCATGTGTCAGTTCCTCTCTACTCTGCGTTGACGGCATCCAGCACGATGGCGCGGATATCAAGGCATACGGGGCAATTGCTGATGCAGCGGCCGCAGCCGTTGCAGGAGAAGGCCCCCCAGTTTTCAGGATAGGTGGCGAACTTGTGCGACACCCGGTTGCGCATGCGCAACGCCTTGGCCGTGCGCGGATTGTGCCCGCTGGCTTCACGGGTGAAGAGGGGGGACATGCAGTTGTCCCACGTCCGCAGGCGGCGACCGGGCTTCTGGTAGCCGTCGCCTTCATCCGTGATATTGAAGCAGTAGCAGGTGGGGCAGAAGTAGGTGCAGGCCCCGCAGGAAAGGCAGCGATCCGTTTCCTTTTCCCAGAAGTCCACATCCGTGAAGCGGGCGGCCACCCTGGCGGGAGCATTCTTGAGATCGGGAGCCTTGTTCAGCGTGGCCCAGGCGGCCTTGCGCGCGGCTTCGGCATCGGGGAAGCGGGCCGCGCCGTCCTCAAGGCCGGAGCCCTCCAGCAGGGCGTCGCCGCGGGGCGTCAGGCCCTGCAGCACGATACCGCCTTCCACTTCCGTCATCAGCACGTCGGAGCCTTCCGGCGAGGAGGGACCGCCGCCCACCCAGTGACAGAAGCAGGTGGAGCAGCCGCGCGGACAGGTCAGCGTCAGCACGGTCAGCTGTTCGCGCCGGGCCTTGTAATACGGATCGACCAGCGGTCCCTGCAAGTAGGGGCGATCGAGCGTCACGTAACCGCGGGCGTCGCACGGACGGCAGGCGAAAACCACCGTGGGCACGGCCTGCGGGGTATCGTCCAGCGTCAGGCTGACGCGCGACGGGTCTTCGGGGTCCTTGTCGCGCTTGTAGGTCAGCAGGGTTTCACACTGGGGCAGCACGGCTTCCTTGGCGGGCACGGTGGCCTTTTCCAGCGTAAAGGGCTTGCCCTGCGTCCACTCTTCAAAGACCACGGACTTCTTGTCCGCGGGCTTTTCCACCGGCGCAAGCACGCGCGCATCCTTGGAGAGGTACGCCAGAAAGGCGGGCAGGCCGTCGGTATTGACGAAACGGATGATGCTCATTTCCACTCCCTCTCATGGATGTTCTTTTCCTCAAGTTCGTAGCCCAGCAGGGGCGGCACGGCTTCAGGATCAAGACCGGGCTTGTAGCCGTCGAAGAGCTGCGCCACGGCGCGGGCAATCTGCTGGCGCAGGGCCAGAATCGGAATCCCCACGGGGCAGGCCCGCTGGCATTCGCCGCAGCCCGTGCAGCGCCCGGCAAGATGCATGGCGTGAATGGTCTGGAAAAAGAGCTTTTCCTTGGCCGTGGCTTCCTGCGTCATCCACTGCGGTTCGCGGCTTTCGGCAATGCAGTAGTCGCGGCAGACGCACATGGGGCAGGCGTTGCGGCAGGCATAGCAGCGCAGGCAGCGTTCCATCTGCCCCTTCCAGAAGCTGAGGCGTTCTTCCAGGCTCATGGCGTCGAGCATGGCCAGTTCCGGCGGCGTGTACGCGCCGGGCTGCACGGCCTCGGGCGTGCCGAGGCGGGTATCCGCCAGCACGGCGGAAGGGGTGGTGCAGCCGTAGCACTTGCCCTGCGCGTAGTCGTTCATGCAGAAGCGATGCTCCTTGCTGTCGGCGACGATGGTCACGCCCGCCTCGTCATAGCTCACGCTGTCGATGACGGAATAGCGGCCCAGTTCCTGATTGACGCGGGCCATATCCAGCGTGCCCTGGCAGGGCATGGCGAAAATGGTCACGTCTTCGCGCTTGATCAGGTTTTCCTGCAACAGTTCCACCACGGAACGGGAATCGCAGCCCTTGACCACGATGCCCACCTTCTTGCCCTTGAAGGAGGGCAGATAAGTGGCGGGATTATTGACGTTGAAGGGACCCCAGACCAGCTTGTCCACGTCTTCGGGCGTGCGCATGAAGAGCGGGACGGTATGGGCGGCGTCGTAGCCCTGCTGCCAGCCGATGACGCAGTCCAGCTCCGGCAGTTTGGCCTTGATGGCGGCCTTGAGATCGTCCAGCGCGGCATTCTGCCCCGTGCCCAGCGGACGCAGGGAGGTCAGGGCCATGTCGGCGATCTTGAGCAGCGGCTCGGCGTCTTCCAGCCGGGGCGCGGGGCCCAGCTTGTGGATACGATCCGTAAAGGTCGTGACCACATGCTGCCAGCGCTGCCCTTCGGATGCCGACACCCAGGTGTATTCAAAGCGGCGGTCGTCGATGCCCAGCACCGGCAGGAACTGCTTGAGCACTTCCAGACGGCGGCGGGCATAGTAGTTGCCCGCCGAATAGTGGCAGTCGCGGGGGTGACAGCCGGACACCAGCACGCCGTCCGCGCCGTTGAGCAACGCCTTTACGATGAAAAGCGGGTCAATGCGCCCCGAGCAGGGCACGCGGATGATGCGCAGGTCGGTAGGCTGACCGGCGCGGGCCACGCCCGCCGTATCCGCGCCCCCGTAGGAACACCAGTTACAGAGAAAGCCTACGATCCGCAGTTCTTTGCCGTTCAGCACTGGCATAACGCGTTCACCTCCGCGAGAATCTGATTGTCGGTCGCGTGCGCAAGCTGGATGGCCCCCTGCGGACAGGTGGACGTGCAGACGCCGCAGCCCTGACACACGGTTTCAATGACCTGCGCCTTGACCTCGCCCCGGAATTCCACTTCCTTGATGGCGCCGAACGGGCAGCAGCGGATGCACTTGCCGCAGGCCACGCAACGCTTGACGTCCACGGAGGCGATCTGCGGATCATTTTCGAGCTTGTCGCGGGCAAAGAGGGCCAGCACCTTTGCGGCGGCGGCGGAACCCTGCGCCACAGATGCGGGAATATCCTTCACCCCCTGGCACACGCCCGCCAGGAACACGCCCGCGGTATTGGTTTCCACGGGCTTCAGCTTGACGTGGCTTTCCATGAAGAAGCCGTAGCTGTCATAGGAGATGCGCAGCTTTTCCGCCAGTTGCGGCGAGCCCTTGCTGGCTTCCACGCCCACGGCCAGCACCACGAGATCGGCGAGGATTTCCACCTGCTCGCCCATGAGCGTATCCGCGCCGCGCACCACGAGACGGCCGTTGCCGTCGGGATAAATTTTGGAAACACGGCCGCGGATGTATTCCGTGCCGTATTCCTCGATGGCCCGGCGGGTGAATTCGTCGTACATCTTGCCCGGCGCGCGCACGTCCATATAGAAGACGTAGGACTGCGAATCGGGAATATGATCCTTGGTCAGGACGGCCTGCTTGGCGGTATACATGCAGCAGAAGCCCGAGCAGTAGGGCCGCCCGATGGAGCGGTCGCGCGAGCCCACACACTGGATAAAGACCACGTTGCGCGGTTCCTTGCCGTCGGAAGGACGCAGGATATGGCCTTCCGTGGGACCGGAAGCGGACAGCAGGCGCTCGTACTGGAGCGAGGTGATCACGTCGGGATAGCGGCCGCCGCCGTATTCCTCGTATACGGTCCAGTCCATGAGATCATAACCGGTGGCGGCCACGATGCAGCCCACCTCCTCGGTGACGATCTCTTCCTTCATGTCGTAATTGATGGCGCCGGTGGGGCAGACCTTGGCGCAGACGCCGCACTTGCCCTTGACCAGCTGACGGCAGTGATCGGGATTGATCACGGCCTTCTTGGGGATGGCCTGCGGAAAGGCGATATTGATGGCCGTCGTGGGACCGGTGAACTCGTTGAAGGCGTCCGGCGTCTTCTTGCTGGGGCATTTTTCGGTGCAGGCGCCGCAGCCCGTGCATTTGCTCCAGTCCACATAGGTGGGACGCTTGCGGATTTTCACCGTAAAGTTGCCCACATAGCCCGAAATGTCTTCCACTTCGGAATAGGCGTAAAGCGTAATGTTGGGATGCTGGGCCACGTCCACCATCTTGGGGCCGAGAATACAGGCCGAGCAGTCCACGGTGGGGAAGGTCTTGTCGAGCTTCGCCATCTTGCCGCCGATGGTCGCTTCGCGCTCCACCAGCACCACGGGCACGCCGCCGTCGGCGCAGTCAAGGGCGGCCTGAATGCCCGCCACGCCGCCGCCGATGATCAGCACGCGCTTGTTGATGTCGAAGGACTTGGCGGCCAGAGGCTTGTCGCGGCGCAGTTTTTCCACGGCAATCTGCACGAGTTCGGCGGCCTTGTTGGTGTTGGCTTCCTTGTCCTTGCCGATCCACGACACATGTTCGCGGATATTGGCCATTTCAAACATGTAGCGGTTGAGTCCCGCGCGTTCCACCGTGCGCCGGAAGGTGGGCTCGTGCATGCGCGGCGTACAAGACGCCACCACCACGCCGTCGAGCTTGTGTTCGTGGATGGCGGCCTCGATGGCGGCCTGTCCCGGCTCGGCGCAGGAATACATCAAATCCGTCGCATAGGCCACGTCGGGGAAGGCGCGGGCCAGCTCCGCCACCTTGGCGCAGTCCACGGTGCCGGCGATATTGCTGCCGCAATGGCAGATAAAGACGCCTATTCTCATGCGTTGCCTCCTTCGGCGGCCTTGGCCTTGGCCTCGGCAAGGGCTTCTTCCCGACGCAGGCCGTCGAGTTTCTGCAGCAGCGGGTCGGCGCTGACGCACAGCTTGTGCAGGCCGAGCTCCCGGGGATCAAAACCGAAGGCCAGACCCATGAGCTGGGTATAATACAGCACGGGCATGTTGAAGAAGACGTTGACAGCCTTGCTGGCCTGCTTCTGCCGCAGATCGAGATTCATCTGGCAGAGCGGACAGGCCACGGCAATGGCGTCCACGCCCATGTTGGAGGCCACTTCCAGGATACGCCCGGAATTGACGGCCGTCATGGGACGCTCGGGAATGCCGAACGACGCGCCGCAGCACTCCGTCTTGAGGGGGAAATCCACCATTTCCGCGCCGCAGGCGGACAGAAGGCTTTCCATCAGCGTCGGATTTTCGGGATCGCCGAACTGCATCAGTCCGGCGGGGCGGCTCATGAGGCAGCCGTAATAGGCGGCAATCTTCAGGCCCTTGAGCGGCTTGCAGACATTGGCGGCAATATCCGCCTCCGAACGGCAGGAGGCGATCCCCTGCATGACGGACGTCACCTCGGGCAGCGTTTCCGCCGCCGGATTGTCCAGCAGCTCGTTCACCCGCGCGCGGAAGTCGGGATTTTCCATCCGCTTGCCCGCGTGTTTCAGATTGGACAGGCAGCTCGGGCAGGGCGTAACCACCGTCGAGGCGTCCATGCGCGCGGCCAGATCGAGATTGCGCACGCACAGGGCGGCCGACAGTTCCGTATCCACGGCGTGCGCCGGGGTCGAGCCGCAGCAGTTCCAGTCGGGAATTTCCTGCAAACCGATTTTCAGCGCGCGACAGACCGCGCGCGTGGACATTTCGTAATCGGCGGAAGAGCCCGCCGCGGAGCAGCCGGGATAATAGGCGAAATTCATGGACGCACCCCCTCGCGCCTGGCGCGTTCTTCATAGCGCTTCAGAATGCGGCCGACGGCCTCGGCCCCGCCGTTGGGCGTGACGTGGGGCTTGAAGCCCAGCTTCTGCCTGGCCAGCGCCGTGGGCGCAAGATCCACGTCGGTAAAGACGCGCATGCTGCGCAGCATGTACAGAACCATGGTCCCGATTTCATAGGTCCGGCCGAAACGGCGCACCGTGTCGAGGAAGGAGAACCAGAACTTTTCCACCTTGGGAACGGTCACGCGTCCCTCCTTGCGCGCCATATGCCGCAAGGTCTCCATCACCGCCGCCACGTCGATGTCGTTGGGGCAGCGCAAGCTGCAGGTGGAACAGGAGAGGCACATCCAGAGGGAACGCGAATTCAGGACCTGATCTTTCAAACCAAGCTGCACGCCCCTCATTATCTGGTTGACCTGTCTGTCGTACACGAAGCCGGCGGGGCAGCCCGCCGTACAGTTGCCGCATTGGTAGCAGGTGGAGACATTCTGTCCGCTCTGCGCCTCTACCTCCGCTGTAAAGGACGGATCGCGCATCCTGCTGATATCAATGGCATTATTCATGGAAACTCACAGGGTTGAGGTCTGCAAGAACGGGCTGCGCCCGATGGAATGCTATTCAAGCTAGCACATTGCCCTGTCAAAAGCCAGAGTGGAAACTACAATCCGGCTGCACCGGCCAGGCCGTGGGCCGCGCGCAATCCGAGTTCATAACTGAGCGGACCGAATCCCGCGATACTGCCCGCGCATACCGACGACAGCACGGAATGATGGCGAAACGCCTCGCGCGCGTGCACATTGGACATATGCACTTCGACGACCGGCACGTGCAGCACGGCCAGCGCGTCCATAAGGGCATAACTGTAGTGCGTCCAGGCCCCGGCGTTGATCACCACGGCCCGCGTGCCGTCGTCCAGCGCCGCATGGATGCGTTCCACCATTTCCCCTTCGTGATTGGTCTGAAAAATGTCGAGGCGCACGCCCAGTTCCGCGGCCAGCGCCTCCAGACGCGCGTTGATTTGCGCCAGACTTTCGTGTCCGTACTGCGCCGGATCGCGCCGCCCGAACATGTTGAGATTGACGCCGTGCAGTATCAGATAATCGTGCATGTCATGCCTCACAGAAACATTGCGGTACAAAAAAAGAAAAATGCCGCCCTTTCCCCCGCGCGGCGCAGTGCTGCCGCCTCGCGTTTAGAGCATTTTTAGTTTGAAATGCTTTGCATTTCAAACCATACGGCCTGTCGTTT
>CAJMRA010000073.1 GCA_905215675.1 uncultured bacterium
GTTAACTTTCTTGGTACAATCTGCCGGAACCCCCTCTCGCGCAAGCAGAGGGGGTCCCCTCCCCCTGAATCTCAACCATCAACTCATTTCAAAGATAAAATGCTCTGAAAAAGCGCAGAAGGGGCCGTTCGCATGGCGAACGGCCCCTTGTTGTTATCGAGAATACGGCGGAAGACGGAATTATGCGGTCACAAGGACGTCCGGCCTGCGCCGACGCCGTCGGGACGCGGGAGCGAAACCGCCCTACGCGTCTTCCTGAGGATCGAAGTCGATCACGCGTCCCTGCAACCAGACATACAGATCGACGTCTTCCCCGGCCTTGGGCTGATACTCGCCCAGCACCATTGCCGACGCATAGACGGGCAACAACAGCGGCGGCCGATCATGGAAGGGGAAGCTCAGGCGCAGCAGCTTCAGGGGCATTTTCTCCAGCTGCACGTCCTGCACCTCCTCCACCGTAGCGCGCATCTGATACTCGCCGAACACGCGTCCGGGCATGATCATGTGCTTGCCGTTGAGCGGCACCTTGTACGGCGGCACGTCCAGCCGCGTCTTGCCGGGATGCTCCTGCAGCCAGCGCAGGGCGTGAGCGTCGTATTCGGGCCCCTGCGTGATGGTGACGTCATCCAGCAGGGCCTTGCGCACGCCCAGCGCCAGCCCGGCAAGCGTGAAGGTATGCGTCACGCCGGGCGTCAAATCGTCCTTGTCGCGCAGATAGAAGGGATCATAGAACCACATGGGGTTCTTGCCTTCCATCATGGTCACGGCCACGTCGGCCCCGCAGCCGGACGACCAGGGATGCGCCTCGGCCACGGTCAGATCGTTGGGCAGTCCTTCCAGCAGGGGAAAGGCGTCGCAGGGCTTGAACTGGCCGCCGCGCTCCTGCGTGCGCATGACCACGGCGGCGCGCACGGGCTGATCCGAGGGCCAGGCCATGACGACATGTTCCTGTTCTCCCTTCAGCCATTGCCACGCCGCGCGCGTCCCGCCTTCGGAGATGACCTGTCCCACCACCTGCGGCATGAGATGCGCGGGATTGCCGCCCAGCACCACGGCCCATTGACGGCCGAGCGCCTCTTCGTGAAAGCGATCGCGTCCTTCAAGCAGCGCGCGGGCCTCTTCCTCGCTCAGGACTTCCTTTTCGGCTTCCCGCGCGGGAGCAACGCTTTCGGAAGCGCCCACATCCTGCTTGCGGACTGTCTTGCCGGTCTTCTTCGCCATACGAACCCTCCCTAGCGACGATCACGGTCGCGGCGCTCGCGTCCGCCGCGGCCATGCCGATCCCCGCGATCCCCGCGATCGCCGCGATCACGCTGGGGACGGGCGGTATCTTCAGGGCTCCAGGGGTGGCCCTGTTCTTCCAGCAGCACGGCCTTGCGGCTGGCGCGGATGCGGTCGCCGTTGATCTCCACGACCTTGACGAGCATGTCTTCGCCCACATGGGCCACGTCGCCGGGCTGTTCCACGCGGTTCACGTCCAGCTGGGAGACGTGCACGAGGGCTTCCACATTGGGCAGCACTTCCACGATGACGCCGATTTCAAGAATCTTCTTGACCTTGGCCTGATAGTTGCGGCCGATTTCGGGGCGCTGATCATAGTAGCAGATCATCTCCCGGGCCTTTTCCAGCGCGTCGGCCGTCGGCGCGAAAATGGAGACACGGCCGGAATCCTCGATATCCACGGAAGCGCCGGTGGCGGTGGTGATGGCCTTGATGTTCTTGCCGCCGGGGCCGATGATGAGGCGGATGATGTCGGGATTGACAAAAATCTCGGCATGCTGCGGCGCAAAGCGCGAGAGTTCCTTGCGGGGCTCGGCAATGACCTTGGCCATTTCGCCCAGAATGTGCAGACGGCCCTCATGCGCCTGCCGCATGGCGGCGCGCATGATGTCCGTGGTCAGACCGGTAATCTTGATGTCCATCTGCACGCCGGTCACGCCTTCGGCGGTCCCGGCAATCTTGAAGTCCATATCGCCGAGGGCGTCCTCATCGCCGAGGATGTCGGTCAGCACGATGAACTTGTCGCCTTCCTTGATCAGGCCCATGGCCACGCCCGCCACGGGAGCGGACACGGGCACGCCCGCATCCATGAGCGACAGCGAACCGCCGCACACGGCCGCCATGGACGAGGAACCGTTGGATTCCACGGTTTCGGCCACCACGCGCAGCGTGAAGGGGAAATTCGCATCCGCGGGCAGCACCGGGCGCAGGGACTTCTCGGCCAGCGCGCCGTGCCCGATTTCACGCCGGGACACGCGCACGGGCTTGACTTCGCCCACGCAGAAGGGCGGGAAGTTGTAATGCAGCATGAAACGCTTGGTCACGTCGCCGGCCAGGCTGTCCACGCGCTGTTCGTCCGTGGACGAACCCAGCGTGGTCACCACAAGCGACTTGGTTTCGCCGCGCCGGAAAATGGCGGAACCGTGAGCGCGGGGCAAAACGCCGGTCTGAATCTGAATGGGGCGCACTTCGTCAACCTTGCGGCCGTCGATGCGCGTCCCTTCGTTGACGATACGGGCGCGCACGATCTTCTTTTCCAGATCGCCCAGGATATCGGCGCATTCGCGGAGCGCGGCCTCGTCTTCCGCCCAGGCGGGATCGTTCTTGAGCGCGGCCATGACCTTGTCCTTCACGGCCTTGCGGGCGTCCTTGCGCGCCAGTTTTTCAGGAACGCGCATGGCGTCCTCGATACCGGCTTCCGTGGCCAGCTCGCGCACGCGTTCCACCAGCGTGACGTTTTCCTCGTGCGGCGTGAACTCCATCTTGGGCTTGCCGGCCAGTTCCCGCAGCTTGAGCTGCGCCTCGATCAGCGGCTGAATCTGCGTGCGGCCCCATTCGAGCGCGTCAATGATGACGTCCTCGGGCACGAAGAGGGCGTCGCCCTCCACCATGGTCAGGGCGTCGGCGCTGGCGGCGAACACGATGTCGAGATCGCTGTTTTTCTGCTCTTCAAACGAGGGATTGAGCACGAACTGCCCGTTCACGCGGCCGATGCGGCCGCCGGCCACGGGACCCGCAAAGGGCAGCGGCGAAAGCATCACGGCGGCCGAAGCGCCCGTCAGGGCCAGCACGTCGGATTCGTTCTCCTGATCGGCCGAAATGACGCTCGCCAGCACCTGCACGTCCTCGTTGAGCCCCTTGGGGAACAGGGGACGAATGGGACGGTCGATGAGGCGGGACACCAGGGTTTCCCGTTCCGAAGGACGGCCGATTTCACGACGGAAGAAACTGCCGGGAATACGGCCCGCGGCGTACATCTTTTCGGAATATTCCACCGTCAGCGGGAAAAAGCCCTTGTCGAATTCCAGCGGCTGGGAGCAGACCGTGACAAGCACCACCGTGCCGCCGCACTGCACCCATACGGCGCCGTGCGCCTGATTGGCGAGGCGGCCCGTTTCAAAAATGATTTCCTTGCCGCCGACAACGGCGGTCACGCGAGTGGGAGAAAAAATGTCTTGCAACATGAAGATTCCTTATTCGCAATGAAGGGGATTCCGCCCAAAACGGGCAGCGGCACTGCCTGTTTCGTCCGGACCCCCCTTCCTGTTGGAGCATTCGGCGTCGAAAATGCCGTTCCGACGCCTTCCGTCTTCGACCATCTCCGACGGACACGGCGGAGGGGAGCCGCAAGGCCCCCCTCCGCACACGGGTATTGGAGCGTTTCACCTTTTTCAAAGTGAAACGCTCCAAGGCGCTTTCTGTCTACTTGCGCAGGCCCAGCTTTTCAATCAGCGCGCGATAGCGCTGGATATCCTTCTTCTTGAGGTAGTTCAGGAGCTTCCGGCGCTGGCCGACCAGCTTGAGCAGGCCGGTGCGGGAGTGGAAGTCCTTCTTGTGCACCTTGAAGTGCCCGGTCAGGCCTTCGATACGGGCGGTCAGCAGGGCCACCTGCACTTCCGGGGAACCGGTATCGCCCTCATGCTTGGCATGGGTTTCAATAATCGTTTTCTTCTGGCTCGCGTCCATCACCACAGCAGTTCTCCTTTACGGATGAAGTTCAATTCCAGAGCCCCCGCAAGACGGCCCAGCAGGGCCCGGCGGCGGTCTCCACACGTTGCGCAAGGGCTAGGGCCTTTCCCTCCTCCAGAAGGAGGGCCTTGTCGCCTTCCCGGCGGCAGGGTATGGCAACACCGTTACGAACCCTTGCGGCCTCCCCGGCCGAGACGCTCACTTGCGGCCAGTGGGGCAGCGCTTCCGCAATGGGGCGCACGCTCCGTTCCAGCAGCGAAGGGTCCTGCATCACGGCCTCAAGGCCGCAGGCATCGTCCAGACCGAAGGGGTGGCTGTATTCCCGGATCAGTTCCGTGAGCACGGCTCCGCAACCCAGTCGCGTCCCCAAGCTGTGGGCCAGGGAGCGAATATAGGTGCCGGAACTGCAGGCGACCCGGAAACGAACATACGGCAGGGCCGTTTCCAGCACTTCCGCATGCGAAATTTCTATGCGTTTGACCTTTTGGGGGGCGTCCTGCCCCTTGCGCGCCAGCTTGTACAGCGGCGTACCCTGATGCTTGGCCGCGGAATAGGGCGGCACGATCTGTTCGGAAGACCCCTGCCAGCCGCTCACGGCGGCCCGAATCTGTTCCGGCGTCACATGTTCCCAGGGAGCTTCGGCAAGGACGTTTCCTTCCTTGTCCCAGGTATCCGTCGTCTGTCCCAGACGGAAAACGCCGCTGTAGACCTTGCCGCCGTCGGCCAGCAGATGGCCCGCGATCTTGGTGGCATTGCCCAGCAGAACCAGCAGCACGCCCGACGCCATGGGATCAAGCGTGCCCGCATGGCCGATTTTCTTCTGACCAAGGCGCTTGAGCACGGCGAGACAGCGGGCGGACGTGGGCCCCGACGGCTTGTCGAGGATAACGACGCCGTCCAGCTGCGGCAGCGGGGAATTCGGATGAGTACGGGGAGAACAGGTCATACGCAAGGCCCACACCATAGCCGCAGATCCGCCGCAAGTCAAAGGGATTTTATCTTCAGCGTCATTCCGCCGCCGTCATGTCCCGCCCGGAAGCGCGGGCTTCCCCCTCGTCATCCGCCGGAACCGTCAGACCGCGGGCACGCAATGCGTCAAACAGGCCGCGCACGTCACGCGCAATGCGCCTGCGCCCCACATGGGGATAGGCCTCGTCCAGCAGGGCCGCGGCCTGCGCTTCGCTCAACGGCTGCTCCAGCATGCGCCAGAGCGCGCAGCCCAGCGGCGTCAGCCGGTACAGGGCAGTACCCCGCGCATCGGTCAGATAGCCCTCCAGCCCCACCCGGCGAAAGGCAATGCCCGCTGCCTGCCGCAGGAACCGGCGCGACGGTTCGGCCGAGTCCGCCAGATCCCGGTCCGGTTCCGGCCGCGCTCCGGCCTCTCCGGCACGCGGGGCGCAGGCCGTCGGCAACGTCAGGGGCAGCCCCTGACGCGCCCACAGCGTCAGCCGCTGCGCCGCCCGATCCGCATCCGCATAGGAAAGTTGCACGCACGGCACCCGCTCCGTCAGATCGCAGGCGGCCTGCAACGTGGCGTCGGCCTGGCCGGCGTCGAACAGGCTCCGCCGCAACAGGGCGGTCGTACCTTCCGAGGCTTCCAGCGTCCGCAGGCGCGCCGGACCGGAGGACACCCGGCGCAATACCACAACGGCGTGCAACGGATGCTCCTTCCCCCAGGCCGCCGTACCGGAGCGCGCCGCATCCAGATAGACGGCGCTTGCGTCGCCGCAGCCCCGACGCGCAAGAACGAAGGAACGCAAGACGGCCGAGGGCGGCAGCGGAAGACGCAGGCGCGGCGCAATCCCGAACGAAAACAGATTTCCCCCGCGCGTCACCGCGACCATGTCGTCGCCGTATCCCGTCCAGCCGTCGGCCGTCAGTCGGGCGGTCAGGACGCTTTTTCCCGCCTGATGCCCCCCGCACAGCAACAGGCCGCGACCATGCCCCGCCACGGCCGCCGCGTGCAACCGCAGCAGATCGGGACGCGCCGCGCAGCAGGCCAGAACCATTTCTATGGAAAGGGAACACAGAAAGGCGGCCTCGGTCGGCTCGCACACACACCTGTCCCCCAGAGACCAGCGGTAGCCGCCGGGAGCAACGGCAACGGGCGGTCCCTCCTCCGTCCCGGAACACTGATGCGGCCACAGGGCGAAAAAACGCCGCGCGGTTTCCCGCAGCGGCGTCTGCATGATGCGCAGGGGCCAGGGCAGCCCCTCGAAATGAAAGGTCGTCATGCGTCAGCGCGGCTGCCAGCCGCCCAGGGCTCCGGGAGCTCCCTGCCCGTTCCCGCCGTAATTCCCGCGATACCCGCCGCCTCCATGCCGGTAGGGATAGGAAGGCCGCGTATACCGCGTGGGCCGCGTATAGCGCGTGGGACGCGTGTACCGCGTCGGCCGGGTGGGACGCGTATAACGGCTGTACGCCTGCGCCGCATTCAGTCCCAGCAGGGCCGGGGCTCCATAGACGACGCCCACGGCGGTCAGCGCCGCCAGCAGCGCGCGCCGCCGGGACTGCCGCTTTTGTTCCGCATTCTGATTCATGTTCATGCCTCCGCAATTTCGGCTTCCGTAGCGCAGGCCGCTTACAGGGCGGCCTGCTGCTGACGGAATTCCACCACCTGAGCGTCCAGCGCCGCTTTTTCCCCGGCGTTGATGCCCAGGGAAGTCGCCAGCGCATCCAGATAGCTGCGCTCCATAAAATGATCGCCGCCCGTAATCATGGCGGAAATACGGTAGACGTCCAGGGCTTCCTCATGATTGCGGACACGCGCGGCCAGCACGCCGGGATCCAGCGGCTGTTCCAGCGAACGGGCCACCAGCGCATCCGCGCTCTGATTGGGGAACAGCTGCGCCGCGGCCTCGCGGATGTGCGCCTTTTCGTCTTCATCAATATGCCCGTCGGCACGCGCGGCAAAAATCATGGCTTCCAGCAGCAGCCGGGCGGCATCGTCCTGCATGGGCAGGGCCGCCTGCGGCGTCTGCGGCGCAAGTTCGGGCTGCATCACCGTCGCCCTTGCGGGCTCCGCCTGCGACGACGCCCCCGACCATTTCTGGAACATCTTCCACGCCAGCGCGCCCACGGCCGCCGTACCGCCCACCACCAGCGCGCCCTTGGCCACCTTGCGGGCCGTCTTGCCGGACATGAGCGTCCCCAGCAGACCGCCGAACGCGGCGGACCCCAGCAACGCGCCGAGACCGCCCGCGGAATTGGCCACGTTGCGAACGCTTCCGGCCGCGCTTCCGGCCATGCCGGACAAACCGTCCTTGAGACTCTGCGCCGTCGGATTCTGCCCGAGCCCGCCGAGCATACCGCCGATCTTGTCCCTGACCTCGTTGCCGAACTGCGAATTCAGCTGGGAACCCAGCTTGTTGAACAGGTCTTTCATGTATTTCACCTTGCGGCGTCCGCCGCGTTTGCCCGCTCCGCGCGCCGCGCAACGGCGGCCGGAGGGGACGACATACAGACAGGGGAAGTTGGTTTCCGAAGCGGCGCGGTGCCGCGCCATGCCCCCGGATGACGCCCACTATGTCGCATGTCCTGTCAGCAAAGCGTCAGTCCGCCGGGGCGTCCTCCCTGTTCAGCTGTTCGGTCGCCGCCGCAAGCACGGCATCCTCGGCATCCTCCCGTTTCATGGTCAGCAGTCCCCCGGCGGCGTTGCGGTGCCCGCCGCCGCCGAAGCGCGCCGCGACCGCCCGGACATCGGTCGTTCCGGCGGAACGCATGCTCAACTTGAAGGTCCCCGGCGCATCTTCCCGCAAAAGGGCGGCCATGCGCACGCCCCTCAGGCGGCGCAGCTGATCCGCGATGCCTTCGCAATCCTCCCGGCGCGCGCCGCAGCGCTGCAAATCCTCCAGCGTCACGGTACACAGCGCAATGGAACCGTCGCGGGCGCAGCGAATCCCGCCGAGCGACCGTACCCAGAGACGCAACCGGCCCATGCTCCAGGAACTTTCGAGGCGTTCGCGCAGTCCGTGCAAATCGCAGCCGTTTTCCACCAGCAGCGCCGTCAGCTTCAGCACGTCCGCCGACGTGTTGCCGTGCAGGAAGCCTCCGGTATCCGTCACCAGCCCCAGCATGATCGCCTGCGCGAAATCGCCCGTCGGCGGCACGCCCAGCGCAAGGCCCACATAGGCCGCCAGCTGCGCGGTGGCCGCCGCGCCCGGCTCTATCCAGCGGGCCGCGGCCGGCATGGGCTCTCCCAGATGATGATCGATATTGAAGACCGGCAACGACGCCAGCAGCGGCTCCAGATCGCCGCCGACGCGTCCGGCCTCGCTGCAATCGACCACCACCGCCGCCGACGGCCTGAACGGCAGCGTGCCAACGCTGTTGCGCAATATGCCGGGCAGCGGCAGAAACTCCAGATAATCGTAAATGCCCGTCGCGCTGTACAGCACATATTCCTTGCCCAGGAAACGCAGGATATGCCCCAGCGCCGCCACGGCCCCCAGCGCGTCGCCGTCCGGGTTCACATGCCCGGACACGATGAAACGATCCCCGCCGCGCAGGGCGTCGGCCATGCGCAGCGCATCCTCCCGCCAGCGCTCCGGCACATACTCAAGAAACGTCTTACTCTGCAGCATAAATTTCCACCTGACTATCCGTCATCCGCTCGGGACAAACTTCCTCCATCATCAACAGGCATTTGTCCATGCGGCTGCGCAAGTGCGCCTCGCTGTTGGAAAGGGACGCCACCGCAAGGCGCAGCCGCGTCAGACTGTCTTCCGTTCCGGCCTCGGCAACGGCCACGTTGAACGTATTGCGCACCTTCTGCTTCAAACTGTTGGCCACGCGCCGCTTGCCCTTGAGATTGTCGTTGCCGTCCAGACTGAATTCCACCGTCAGCACCGCCACAAAAAGCGTCGCTCCCATGCGCCTCCCTGTATGCACTTGAGCATTTGCGGTTTGAACCGCGTTGCGTTTCAAACCATACGGCCTGTTGTTTCGCGGAAAAAACGCGGTTTTTCCGCTCCGTTCGGGCCGGGCGGCGCTGTGCCGCCGCCTCGCGTCTTGCCTTTGAAAAAGGCAAAACGCCCTTGCGTGTTGTCGGAAAATGTTCCGTTTCCACCCTTGCCAAAAGTTACGCTCAGGTCAAGCGGGAGAGACCGGCACGGCCATTCCCCGCCGCCCCCCAAAAGGAACGATGCCCGGCGGTTTCCATAATCATGACGTGCCGCCGGGGGACGACGATGC
>CAJMRA010000074.1 GCA_905215675.1 uncultured bacterium
TTTTCCGCGAAACGACAGGCCGTATGGTTTGAAACGCGCAGCGTTTCAAACTGATATTGCTCTGGACCGTTCTGCCTTTGAAAAAGGCGGAACGCGAGGCGGCAGCACAGCGCCGCCCGGCCCGAAGTGAGCGGAAAAACCACGCTTTTTCCGCAAAACGACAGGCCGCAGGGTTTGAAACGCAACGCGTCTCACCCTGAAAAAGCCCTAAAAAAGAGCAGGGCGCGGCAGCACGGGGTCGCGCCCTGCTCTCTCTGTTGAAAACGGCTTTTTCCGTACGCTTCGCACGGAAAAAAACGGGTCCGAACGGACGCGCCGCCTTCGTTTTCTGTAAAGGATAAACAGATTATGAAATATCCGCAAACCATTTCTTCATGCGCTTGAGCACGCTCTCGAAAATCCCGGTCTCATTGCGGGAGGTCGGGAATTTCTTCTGGCCGGACATTTCCTTTTCCGCGCCGTAGCGCAGCAGCCCCACGGCGGTGGAAAACTTCGGATTATTGACCACATCCTTCAGCCCGCCCACATTGCGCGGATAGCCGATGCGCGTGGACAGGTTGAAAACTTCTTCGCCCAGTTCGCGGCAGCCTTCGATCAGCGACGCGCCGCCGGTCAGTACGACACCCGCGCCGATCATGTCCTTGTAGCCCGAACGCACGATAATCTGATCCACCAGCCGCAGGATTTCTTCCATGCGCGGTTCGCAGATTTCCGCCAGCACGCGACGCGAAAGGCGGCGCGACTCGCGTCCGCCCACGCTGGGGACCTCGATATACTCGTCGTCGCGCACGAGGTCGGTCAGCGCGCAGCCGTAACGCCGCTTGATGCGCTCGGCCGCGGCCATGGGCGTGCGCAGGCCGAAGGCGATGTCGTTGGAAAGATTCTGTCCCCCCAGCGCCAGCACGGCCGTATGCTTGATGGAGCCGTTGACGAAAATGGCGATGTCGGACGTGCCGCCGCCCAGATCCACCAGCGCCACGCCTATTTCCCGTTCCTCGTCGGTCAGCACGGCCTTGGCGGACGCCAGGGACTCCAGGGCGATGTCAGAAACTTCCACATCGCTGCGATGACAGGAACGCACGATGTTCTGCGCCGAGGAAACCGCGCCGGTCACGATGTGGACCTTCACTTCCAGACGCACGCCGGCCATGCCCAGCGGGTCGGCAATGCCGCGCTGATTGTCCACGATGTATTCCTGCGGCAGAATATGGATGACCTCGCGATCGGCGGGAATGTTGACGGCCCGCGCGGCATCCAGCGCGCGGTCGATATCGCGCTGCGTCACTTCGCCGCCGCTGATGGCGATGACGCCGTGGCTGTTGATGCCGTTGATATGCCCTCCGGCAATACCCACGTACACGGAATGAATTTCGCATCCGGCCATGAGTTCCGCCGCCTCGATGGCCGTGCGGATGGAGCGCACCGTCTGCTCGATGTTGACCACCACCCCCTTGCGCATGCCCGCGCAGACGGCGGTCCCGATGCCCACGACCTCCACAACGCCGGATTCGGCCAGTTCGCCCACCACGGCGCAAATCTTTGTCGTGCCAATGTCGAGGCCTACAATGAGCTCGGATTTGTTCATACATCACCCCTGCGCCCGTGAGCGAACGCGGAAAGGAACCCGGCGACGCGCCGCCGCGCCTACCCCGCCGCCCTGTTCAAGATAACCCATACGCTGTTGTCCGAAGCCCGGACTTCACGCACATAGCGCAACTCCTGCCGTCGCGCCAGATCGCTGAGCGTCACGCCCAGCCGGGCAATATTGCCGGTCCAGTCGTCCGTGGCAATGGAAAGCCGCAATTCCCGGTCTTCAAGATAGACTTCAATGCCCTTGGCCGCGCTGACGGAAACCGAGGCGATGGCGCTCGCCTCCACCGGCAGGCCGCCGCTTTGCATGTCCGTCATCAGACGCGCAAGGTAGGGCAGGGCCGATTCCGTATCCGCTTCAAGATGAAGCGTCGGCAACGACAGAAAGTTTTCACTCTCCACCGGCGCGATGATCTCGCCCCGCTCGTTGGCATAATAGAGGGTCTTGTCCTTCTGCACCCAAAAGGACGGCATGCGTTCCTTCAGCCGGATGACGAAACGATCCGGCAGCAGCCGCTTGACCGAAGCCTCCGCCACCCACGGCGTGGCCCGCAGACGGCGCTCTATGTCGCTGATGCCCACGGCAAGGCAGTTGTCGCCCTCCTTGATGCCCGCATACTCGAGCACCATATCGCGCGTCAGCCGCACATTGCCGGAAATGTCGATATGACGGGTGGCAAAAAAGCTGCTGGAAGTCGCCTGCCCGTACAGCCACAGCGACAGACGGCACGCCCCGAACAGCGCGCCCGCGGCAACGGCCAGCAACAGCGCGACGGCCGCAGCCCTGCGCAGTCCGCTCCGCGAACGCGGCGCGTCCCGGTCCCGCTCCCGCGCCCCGTTGCCGGACGCCTTGCCGCGCAGCCGGAAGATGCCGCCGATCCTGCGCAGAACGCGCCGCAAGCGCCCTTCGCCTTCGCTGGTCTCCGGACGACGAGCGCTCTTGCGCGTGTAGGCATTGCGCGCCGCACGCTTGTTTTTACCGAACAATGTCACAATACTATCCTGACTTCCAGCTTCAGGGCAATGCCGAAGCGCTGCCGCACGCACGCTGCCGCCTCGTCAATCAGGTCCAGCGCGGCAGCGGCGCTCCCCTTTCCCTCATTGATCAGGAAATTTGCGTGCATGGAAGAAAAAGCCATTCCTCCCAGACGCCTGCCCCTGAAACCGGCCTCGTCAAGCAGCTTGCCCGCAGACGCGCCGCCGGGCGGATTCTTGAAAACACACCCGGCGCTCCAGGCCGTAACTGGCTGTGTAGATTTTTTCTTGAAAATATTGTGACGAAGTAGAGATGTGATGACATTCCTTTTCGTTCTGGTCAAGCCAAAAGTGGCGGACAAAATCACCGGCGGCAGGAATTCGCCCCGCACGGGCAGTTCACAGGAACGATAACCATAATGAATAGCAATACCAGGCACTTCTTCCACCCTGCCGTCGCAGCAGACCCGCAGGGAATGCAGGAGGCGGCAGGTCTCGACGCCGAACGATCCCGCGTTCATGGCGACGGCGCCTCCCACGCTTCCCGGAATGCCCACAAGCCCCTCCAGGCCGCCCAGTTCCTGCGCCGCGCAGAAACGCAGCAAGCGAGGCAGGGGCAGGCCCGCCCCCGCGCGCACCAGCACGCGCCCGTCGTCTTCGCCGACAATCTCCGGCCCCTCGCAAAAAAGGGGCCGGATCAGGGTCAGCGGCTGCGCCTCGTCGCGGACCAGCAGATTGCTGCCCGCGCCGATGACAAAGGGGCGTCCCCCCCAGTGCCGGACGCGTTCGGGCAGGGCCCGCGCGTCCTCCTCGTTTTCCGGCAGCAGCTCCGCCAGCGCGGGGCCGCCGAGACGCAGGGTCGTCCGTTCGGCCAGCAGCGGTCGCGCAATCTCACGCATGGGCGGCCCCTTCCAGGAACAGAGGACCGACGCGGGTAATGGTTCCCGCGCCCAGCGTCAGCAGCACGTCGCCCGGACGCAGATAGTCCGGCAGGGCCGCCGCCAGTTCGGGAATGGTCCGGTAATAGGCCACGGGCGTTTCCGACACCTGTCGCATGCCCTGTGCCAGGCTCTCGCCGGAAACGCCGGGAATGGGCTTTTCCGAAGCGGCATAAATCTCCGTCAGCAGCACCTGATCCACCGTGTCGAACACCTTGCAGAATTCGCCGAAATGCGCCTGCGTCCGGGAAAAGCGGTGCGGCTGAAAGGCGACCACCAGACGCCGCCCGGGAAACACCTGCCGCGCGGTCGCCAGCGTCGCCGCAATTTCCGCCGGATGATGGCCGTAATCGTCGATGACGGTCACGCCGTCGCGTTCCCCCTTGTATTCGAAACGCCGTCCCACGCCGCCGAACGCCCCCAGACCGCGCGCGCAATCCACAAAGGAGATGTCCGCCGACAGGGCAGCGCCGATGGCCCCGAGCGCGTTCAGGATGTTGTGCCGTCCCGGCTGGGGCAGGCGCACTTCCCCCAGCTCCTCGTCGTTGTGCCACACGGAAAAGCGGCTGACGGCCCCGCTTTCCAGCGGTACGGCCCGCAGGGCGTTGTCCGCCGCGAAACCGTAGGTCATCACCGGACGCTTGACGCGCGGCAGCAGCGCGCGCACGCCGGGATCGTCGCCGCACACGACATTGACGCCGTAAAAGGGCACATTGTTCATGAAGGCCACAAAGGCGTCGTCAATGGCCTCGCGCGTGCCGTAATGGTCCAGATGATCCGCATCCACGTTGGTCACCACGTTGATGATCGGCAGCAGGCAGAGGAAAGAGCCGTCGGACTCGTCGGCCTCGGCGATGAGATAGTCGCCATGCCCCAGATGGGCGTTGGTGCCGTAGGCATTGAGACGCCCGCCGATGATGACGGTGGGATCGAGCCCGGCGGCGTCGAAAATGGAGGCCGTAAAGGATGTCGTCGTGGTCTTGCCGTGCGTGCCGGCAATGGCGACGCCCTGCCGCAGGCGCATGAGTTCGGCCAGCATTTCCGCACGGGGAATGATGGCGATGTTGCGGCGACGCGCCTCCGCCACTTCGGGATTGTCGTCGGCAATGGCCGTGGATTTGACCAGCACCTGCACGTCGCCCACGTTCTCCGCCGCATGTCCCACGGCCACCACGGCGCCGAGAGAGCGCAGGTGCTTGACCACGGCCGAATCGCTCATGTCCGATCCCGAGACGCTGTACCCGAGATTCAGAAGGACCTCGGCAATGCCGCTCATTCCGGCGCCGCCGATACCGACCATATGTATCTTATGGATCTTGTTGTTCATAAGAATCCTTGGAAACGTTAGAGCGTTTCAACTTTGAAAAAGGTGAAGCGCGAGGCGGCGGCACAGCGCCGCCCGGCCAAAAGTGAGCGGAAAAACCGCGTTTTTTCCGCGAAACGACAGGCCGTATGGTTTGAAATGCGAAGCATTTCAAACTAAAAATGCTCTGGAACTTTCCGCTTTTGCCGCCGGATCGCACCGCAGCGCTCCCGCGTCCGCGGGAACGGCGTCTTTTCGAGAGTGAACCGGTCGGCGAGCGTCTTCGGGAAAACGCCGTGCGGGCCCTATGCCGCGCCTACGGCGCAAATCTCGCGCAATACGCGCTCCGCCGCATCGGGGCGGGCGTTGCGCAGCGCCGCCGCCGACATGCTTTCGCGCCGCCGGGCGTCGTCCAGCAACGCCAGCGCCGTGCCCGCGACATCGGCGGATTCCATATCCTTCTGCGCCGTCAGCAGGGCCGCCCCGGCATCGCGCAGGGCCTCGGCGTTGCGCGTCTGGTGATCGTGCGCCGCAAACGGAAACGGCACCAGCACGGACGGCACGCCCGCGGCGCAGAGTTCGGCCACGCTGGTGGCTCCGGCCCGGCACAGGGCCAGATCGGCCCAGGCATAGGTCGCGGCCATGTCGTCGATGAAGGCCGTCACGCAGGAGGGATCATAACCGGCCGCCACGTAGGCGGCGCGCACGGCGGCCTCGTCGGCCCTGCCGGTCTGATGCCGGACTTCCACGCCCGCCGCGCGCAGGCGCGCCGCCTGCCGCGCCATGTATTCATTGATCGCATGCGCGCCCAGCGAACCGCCCATGATCAGCAGACGCCGCCCGGAAAAATCCCGGGGACGTTCGCCCACGGCCGCCACGGCGGCGCGCACGGGATTGCCCGTCAGCACGCTTTTTCCCTGCGGCAGGCCCTCCGATCCCGGCAGGGAGAGGCAAATCCGCCGCGCCAGAAGCGCCAGAAGGCGATTGCTGACCCCGGCCACGGCATTCTGCTCATGCAGTACGCAGGGAATGCCCAGCAAACGCCCGGCCAGCATGGGCGCAAAGGCCGCATAGCCGCCGAATCCGGCCACGGCCTGCGGACGAAAGCGCCGCACGATGCCCAGCGCGCGCGCCACGGCCGCCGCCATGCGCGCCGCCGCGCCCGCGGCCCTGAGGCCGCGTCCCACGAAGCCGCGCACCGGCAGGCCCGCAAATTCCAGTCCGGCGGCCGCGGCAAGGCGGGCTTCCGGGCCGTAATCCGAACCCACAAAAAGGATGCGCGCCCGCGGGCATTCCCGCCGCAGGGCCTCCGCCACGGCCAGCGCCGGGAAAATATGGCCGCCCGTGCCGCCTGTGGTCAGCAGAAGTCTATCCATGCGTCTACTCCCTGGATGTGCGCGAAAAATTGAGTAGCAGCCCCACGCACAGCAGCGTCGCCACCAGATTGCTGCCGCCGTAGCTGAGGAAGGGCATGGGCACGCCCTTGGGCGGCGCAACCCCCATGACCACGGCCAGATTCATGACGGCCCCCATGGCGATAATGCAGGTGATGCCGAAGGCCGTCAGCCGGTCGCGCAGATTCCGCTGGCCCATGATGACGCGATAACAGCGCCAGAACAGCAGCGCAAACAGCAGCATGACCACCGTAACGCCCACGAAGCCCAGCTCCTCGGCCAGCACCGACATGATAAAGTCGTTGTGCGATTCCGGCAGATAGAACATTTTCTGACGGCTCGCGCCCACGCCCACGCCGAAGAAGCCGCCCGATCCGAAGGCCAGCAGCGACTGCACGAGCTGATAGCCGGTGTTGTGGGCGTCCTCGAAGGGATCGAGAAAGGCCAGCAGACGCCGCAGACGATACGGGGAGGCAATGGCCAGCGCCATGGCCCCGGCCACGGCCAGCGCCAGCGTGAAGAACAGGTAGATGAAGCGCGTGCCGCCCGCAATACACATGAAGAACAGGATGCCCGCCAGGACGACGGCGCTGCCGAAATCCGGCTGCAACAGGAGCAGGAAGCAGAACAGGCCCGTCACCGCAAAGGGTGGAATGACGCCCCGGCTGAAGGTCTTGATCAGATCCTGCTTGGCGCTCATGAAATAGGCCAGATACAGGGCCAGCGAGATCTTGACGAATTCCATGGGCTGAATGCTGACCGGCCCCAGCGGAATCCAGCGCTTGGCGCCGTTGATGGGATGCACCAGCGGCGAAAGCGTGACCAGCAGCATCAGCAGCGACAGGAAAATGGCCGGATATTGCAGCCGGTAGAGCCAGTGGCGCGGCATGAGGGCCGCGATCCACAGGCCAACGCCCCCCGCGCCGGCAAAGAGCAGTTGCCGCTTGAAAAAGTAGTATTTATCGCCGCTGCTCTCCTCCGCCATGATGCCGCTGGCCGACAGCACCATGATCAGGCCGATGGACAGCAGAATCAGCGCCAGCGTCAGCAGCCACCAGTCAAAACCGCCCTGCGCCGCATCCTGTCCGCGCGTCGGCGTCGCGCCCTTGACGGTCTTGCTGTCGCCCTTGTCCACAAAGGTATTTTTTTTCGTCTTCGCCATAGGCCGTTCCCTTTACGGACAGCGCCCTCTCCGTAAAGAGGCTGTCCCAACCAGAGCAATTTCAGTTTGAAACGCGCTGCGTTTCACACGGACGCCGGGCAGATTCGCCGTCCGGCAGGGAAGCGGGAAGCGACGCCGCACCCCGTGTCGCTCCGCCCGCGCGGGACGACACGGCGTCGGCGTTTTCCCCCTTCTCATGCGCGGCGTACGCCGGAGCGCAACGGGCCGGAGAGGAGCCGGAAGGCTCAGGCCGTGCGCAGGCTTTCCACCACGCGGCGGAAATCGTCGCCGCGCGCCATGTAGTTGGGATACAGATCGAAGCTGGAGGTCGCGGGCGCCATCAGCACCACGTCGCCGCTTTCCGCGGCGTCGGCGGCAGCCCGCAGCGCGGGCTCCAGCGTGGGGAACCAGCGCATGGGCACGGCGTCCTTCCAGGCGTTTTCGAAGATTTCGCGGCTTTCGCCGAAGAGAAAAACCTCCCTGACGTGCCGCTGCACGAGCGGCAGCAGGGCGGCCACGTCGCCGCCCTTGAAATGCCCGCCGCACAGGAGACGCAGGGGGCGATCGAAGGCTTCCAGCGCGACCTTGAGCGAAGAGACGGTCGTACACTTGGAATCATTGACATAGGACACGCCGTTGATGTCGGCCACCTTTTCCAGACGATGCGGCAGGGGCTTGAAGGCGGCCACGGCGCGGGCGGCGTTCTCCTCGCTGACGCCGAAGAAGCGGCAGGCCTGCCAGGCGGCTTCGATGTTGAAAAGGTTGTGACGTCCCATGAGGGACACTTCCGGGAAGCGGCGTTCGGGACGCACATAGACGCGCCGGGCGCGCACGCGGAAATGTTCGGCCACCTTCTGCAAGCCGTCGCCCAGAACGGCCAGATCGCCCTCGTCCTGACAACGGAACAGGCGGAACTTGGCCTCGATGTATTCGTTCATGTCCTTGTGGTAGTCCAGATGATTGGGCGTGATGTTGAGCAGAACGCCCACGCGCGGACAGAAGGTACTGCACGTCTGAAGCTGGAAGCTGGACGCCTCCACCACCACCACGTCGGCCTTGCGGCCGGAAAGCACGTATTCGGAAAGGGGCGTGCCGATATTGCCCCCCAGAAAGACGCTGTAGCCCTGCGTTTGCAGCATGTAGGCGGCGAGGCTGGCCGTCGTGGTCTTGCCGCTGGTGCCCGTCACGGCCAGCACCGGCTCGTCGCCGAGGCAGCGCCAGGCCAGTTCCATTTCCGCAATGATCTCCATGCCCGGCTGCTGGGCGTACTTGCCCATCATGGGCAGCAGGCGCGACAAGGCCAGCCCCGGGCTGGGCACGACCAGCGATGCCCCGGCAAAAAGCTGCGGCGTATGTTCGCCGGGAACAAATTCGACGCCGGCCCTGTGCAGTTTGGCCGCCACGGCGTCGCTCACGGCCGCGCGGTTGCTTTCCAGCAGACGCACGCGCGCGCCCTTTTTCCGCAACAGAAGGGATGCCGCCAGACCGGAACGGCCCGCGCCCACCACAACGGCAAGCTCGCCCGCCTGGGGCTGGCCGCCGCGCATTTTTTCCAGAGCCATGAAAGAACCCTCCCACAGAACTAGAGCATTTTTAGTTTGAAATGCTTCGCATTTCAAACCATACAGCCTGTCGTTTCGCGGAAAAAACGCGGTTTTTCCGCTCACTT
>CAJMRA010000075.1 GCA_905215675.1 uncultured bacterium
TTGCCTTTGAAAAAGACTGAAACTGCTCCAGGGGGCGCTCATGCAGGCTTTCGCAAGAGAAGTCGTCACGCGGGCGGCGCTGGCCGCCGGGCTGCCGGATGGCCGCGTCATCGACCTGGTAAGAAAAGACAATCTGACCATTGAGCGCCCGCGCCTGGAAGTGCAGTTCCTGCCGGAAAAGTTCACGCGCACGGGCCGGAAACTGGCCGCATATCGCACGGAAAAAACGCATATCCGCAAGCGCGAGCTGTACGAGGTGGAATTGACGGTCAACGCCAATGTACTGGCCGATGACCGGGACTGGCTGGAAGCATTCTGCACGGCCTTTGCGGCTGCGCTGCCGCGCGGCGGCAACGACAGCCGGGGCAACTGGATACGGGTACGGGCGCAGCAGGCGACATTTTCCCGTCCGCCGGACAGACGCGTCGGCAACGAGGTCATCGAGATATTTACAAAAGAGAACCGGCTGTTTGTGCTGACGTTTACCGGGCGCGTTACCGCCGAGGAAAGGGAGGCTTTGATTCCTTCCTGGACCATCAACCCCAACATCAAGAAAGTATAAGGAGGCCGGTATGGCTACGAAAACGAAAACCGCCGGAGAAGCGCAGACTCCCGAAACCGGGATCGTCACGGCGGGAGCGGAACAGGCGGCGGAACAGACCGCGTCGGGGCGTGAGACGGACCAGTCCGAAGAGGATCGGGAACAGACCTCCTCGGCAACGGTGGAAACGCCGGAAACGTCCGCGGATCGGGAAAAGGATGCGGAGACTCCGGCGCTGGAACAGCTTTCCGTACTGGCGGACAGGCACCGCGTGCCTTCGTGGCAGCAGGCGGCGCTGCTGCGCTTCATGGACTGGACGGACGACAGGCTGGTGAGCGACGCCGACTACCGCGCGGCGCTGGAAAGCCTGCAACACCGCCGTATGGGCGGCGGGCGGAGGTAACGCATGGGCGACGTACTGACCTATCTTATAGACGGAACGTCCGGTCTTGCGCCGGGAGGCGTGGACGGCAAGGCCATTGTGGCGGGCGTGTGTTCCAGGGGGACGGTCGGCAAGGCATACCTTGTAGGCACGCGCACGAATCTGGACGCCATGCTGGGCACGGGGCCGTTGACGGATCATGTGCGGGACATGCTTGTCACCGGGGGGCAGGAGCCGGTCATCGTGGCTGTCCCCGTCCGGGGACAGCAGAGCGGCTACATTACCAATCCCGTGGTTACGGGCAGCAAGGTCATGCCGTCCGTTTCGGGCGTGGCGGCAAAAAATGCGGATATTATCGTGCGTGTGGCCGCTCCCGGCCCCATCGGCACGTCCACGCTGGAAATCAGCACGGACGGCGGGGGAACCTTCGGGGAAGCAAGTCCCTCTTCCGAACAGGTGGTCATCGGCGCCAGTGCAGACGCGACCGGGGCCACGCTGGTGTTCCCGGAGGACGCGGAGCTGGAAGCCGGTGCGGAATATGCCGTGACGGTACGCTGCGCCGTGGGGCCGGTCAGCCGTGTGGGCGATGCGGAAAGCCCGCTTGTGACGGTTGCGGCGGAGGAAGCCGGGGTACTCGCCGGAGCGGAGCTGGTGATTCAGATCGTCAAGGGCGGCGGCCTGAACACGGGCACTTATCAGCTTTCCACGGACGGCGGCGACAACTTCGAGCGGGTGCGCGCCATCCCTGCGGACGGCAAGCTGACGCTTTCGGCTCTCGGTGTGAACGTGACCTTCCCGGAAGGAACGTATACGGCGGGCACGAGCTATGATTGCCGTCTGCTGGCACCCACGCCGTCCATCATGGATGTGATGGAAGCTCTGGAAAGCCCTCTTGCCCTGTACGACGTGGAATTTATTCACATAGCCGGAGAAACGGATTCCGTGGACTGGACGGCGGCGCAGACCAGGGCGGAGGAGCTGTGGAACCTGCAGCGGCCCACCTATTTCAAGATGGAAACCCGCCTGCCGCGCGACGGGGAGGACCTGAACGATTTCGCGGCGTACCTGCTGGCGGAAAAGCAGGGCTTTGCCGGGCGCTTCGTCACCGTCTGCTGCCAGTACGGAGAAATTACGGACAGCACGGGCGCGCGCCGTCTGCGCAACGCGGGCGGCCTGCAGGCCGGGCGCGTGATGTCCATCCCGGTGCAACGGGCCGCGGGCCGCGTGAAGGACGGGCCGGTTTCGCAGCTTGTCCTGCCCGAAGGCTGGGAGGCCGTGCAGGCCACGCTGGAAGATGCCGGATACCTGACGGCCAAAAAATACGCCGGGCTGGACGGAGTCTACTGGGGCGATTCCCGCACAACGGCCGACGCTACCAGCGACTACCGTTACGAGGAAGTGCTGCGCACGGTGTTCAAGGCCGTGCGCCTTATGCGCGTTGCCGCTCTCAAAAGCCTGTATGATGAAGCCGGGGACCCGCTGCGGCCGGATTCCGCCACGGGGCTGGCCTATCTGCGGGCCAGTCTGGAAAATGCCCTGGACACAATGGTCAAGGCCAATCCCAGGGAGCTGGCCGCGTATGAGGTGGACATCGCATCGGGGCAGGACATAGCCAACAACGGCGTGGCCGTGGACATTACCCTGATAGGTATCGGCATCATCCGCCAGATAAAGCTCTACCCGCGCTATGTGTACGCGGGCTCCACCTTTGATCCGCGCATGGTCGCATAAGGGGGCATCATGGCAATCAACGGACGCAACTACGACTGGGAAGACATGCACGTTGTGCTGCCCGGCGGCGAGGCCGTGGGCATCACGGAAATCAAGTATTCCGACAGCCAGAGCATCGAGGCCCGTTACGGACGCGGGGCCGTGCCGCGCGGCTGGGGCCGGGGCAACTACGAGGCAAGCGGGAGCATGGTGCTTGACCGTGACGAATGGGAGACGTTCAAGCGCTCCCTGCTTGGCAGCGGCGGTCTGTACGATCACGCGCCGTTCACCATCATCGTCGCCTATGCCAACAACGACATGGGCACGGTGATAGACACGCTGAAAAGCTGCAAGATTACAAAGTTCGACGGGGGCGGCGCATCGCAGGGGGACGACAACGCCAGCCCCATTTCCTGCGAGTTCACCATTCTGGAACCCATCCTGTGGAATGGCGATGCGGCAAAGAAGGAAACCTTCTCGCTTGAATCCTGATTTTCGACGTAAAAAATCCGCATGGAACGCGCTCCTTCCGGGCGCGTTTTTTTGTTTCATGCCATGCTGCAACAAAAGCGGGCATGCCGCCCGCGCCAAACCAGGAGGTTTTCATGTCTCAGGCTGAAGAACGCAAATACGTTGCCTTTACGCACTCCTTTGCCGATCCGTGGTCCGGGGACAGCGCGGAGGACGCGCAGGACGTGACCCTGACCTTCCATTTTGCCAAGCCGACAAAGCTGCAGATTCAGCGATTGCAGGACAAGGCGGCCAAAAATGCGGGGCAGGCGTCCCGCAATCTGGTGCTGGATTGCGTCCATCCTGACGAAAAACAGGCGCTCACGGACGCGATGGAGGAATATCCCGGCATTGCCACCAGCTTTGCCACGGCCATCATCAAGGGCGTGGGCATCTCGGCGGAACTGGGAAACTAGCGCCGCCCCCGGATGCCTTCGGGCAGGGGGACGCCCTCATTCTGCACTGGCTGCACTGCGAACCGTCGGAGGACTTTGACGCGTGGCGGGCGCAGGTGGGACAGGCCGCGTGGATTGAAGAACGCTACTTCGCCACGCTGGCCCGCATGATTCACGGAGACAAGAGACGGGGAAGCCCCGCACGGAAGTAGCTCATGGAAGTTTTCAGCGTTTTTGCCACCCTTTCCCTGGTGGACATGCTCTCCGGTCCTCTGGATCGGGCAAGGAATGCCGTGCGGGGCATGGAAAGCGGCGTGGCATCGCTGGGGCAGCGCATGGGCAGTCTTGCCCTGAGCATGGCTCCGGTGGCTCTGGCCGCCGGGGCCATGCTGGGGGCGTTCGGCATGGCCGCGCGCAAGGCCATGACCTTTGAGTCGGCAATGGCCGACGTGGCGAAGGTGGTCAACTTCGAGTCTCAGGCCGAATTTCAGGCCATGAACAAGACGGTTATGGACATGGCCGGGCGCATTCCGATGGCTGCGGACGGCATAGCGGCCATCATTGCCGCCGCCGGGCAATCCGGGGTGGCCAGGCAGGATTTGGCGGAATTTGCGGAACAGGCCGCCAAGATGGGCGTGGCGTTCGATCTTACGGGCGATCAGGCGGGCAAGATGATGGCCGACTGGCGCGCGGGCATGAACCTGACGCTGCCGCAGACCTACGCCCTGGCCGACGCGGTGAACCACCTTTCCAACAACATGAACGCCACGGCTCCGGCCCTGGGCGAGGTCATCCAGCGCGTGGGCGCGGTGGCTATGGTCTGCGGTCTGTCGGAAACGAAGGTGGCGGCGCTCGGCGCGGCCTTTTTGTCCGCCGGGGCCGCTCCGGAAGTGGCGGCAACGGCGCTCAAGAGCTTCACCACCACGCTGGTCAAGGGCACGGCCATGAGCAAGAGCCAGGCCAAAGCCTTTGCGTCCGTCGGCCTGTCCGCCACGCAGCTGGCAAAGGACATGCAGACCGATGCGCAGGGAACCATTTTCAAGGTTCTTGAGGCCATAGCGAACAAGCCGAAAGAATTGCAAATGTCCCTGCTCACGGAGATGTTCGGGCAGGAGTCCCTGGGAGCCATTGCGCCGCTGCTCAAGAATATGGGTAATCTCTCGCAGGCGTTCGAGCTGGTGTCGGACAAGGCCAATTACGCCGGTTCCATGCAAAAGGAGTTTGATACCCGCAGCAAAACCACGGCCAATGCGCTGCAACTTTTATCCAACAAGCTGACGAATCTTGCCATTGCCGTGGGCAACGCCTTTCTGCCGTCCATCGGCTGGGCGGCGGAAAAGCTGGGCGCGTTCGCGGACATGCTGCGGACCGCCGCCGAAACCAAAGCCGGGCAATGGCTACTCCAGCTGGCCGGGGCTATGGGAACGGCGCTGCTGGCGCTGACGGCGCTTTCCGCGTCCATGTGGTTCTTTTCGGCGCTGCCCGCCATGCTGGGCAAGGCGCTGCTCCCGCTGAAAACGGCGCTGCTGGGGCTTGGCGCGCCGGTCTATGCCGCCATTGCCGTGCTGGGGCTGCTTTATGCCGCATACCGGACAAATTTCGGCGGCATGGCGGATTATCTGCATGAATGCTGGAACAGGATCACGCTGACGGTCAGGGGCGTGCTGGCTGTGTTTCAGACGCTCAAGGACGGCAGCGGGGAAATCCGGGGCGAGCTGGCCACGCAGATCAAGGCTGCCGGGCTGGCGGGCCTTGTGACCACGGTTTCCCGCATCGTGTACCGCATTCAGGCGGTGTTTCGCGGCTTCAGGACAGCGGTTTCCGCCGCCTTCACGCGCATGGACTCGGCCTTCGTTCCCGTGCGGCTGGCCGTGGCGGAACTCATGCAAAGCCTGCGCGGGCTGTTCGGCGCGTTTTCCGGCAACGAAGTGACCAGCGCGGCTTCGGCGTGGGAAGCCTTCGGCGCGGCCCTGGGAGAACTGGCGGGCGGCGTGCTGGAAGGGCTGACCACGGCCCTTGTCTGGCTGGTGGACGGGCTGCGCCTGTTCGCTTCCGTCATCGGCTACGCCCTGAACTGGATTTCGGCTCTGTGCAGCGGTCTGTTTACGCTGACCGGCGCAACGGCGGCAGCCGGCGACAGCGCCGATCCCGCCTCCTGGGCGGCGCTGGGAAAGATGCTCGGCGTGGTTCTCGCCTCCGTCGTTGCCGCCAGGGCCGCCCTGCTGCTCTGGCGCGGCGCTGTGCTGGCCGTGAGCGTGGTCACAAAAGCCTGGACGGCGGCGCAGTGGCTGCTCAATGCGGCCATGCGCGCCAATCCCATAGGGCTGGTCATTGCCGCCGTCGTGGCTCTGGCAGCGGCGGCGGGCTGGGTCATTGCGAACTGGGAGGAGATCGCCTCCTGGTGGAATGCTCTCTGGAGCGGCATGGCGGCCTGGACAGATGAAAAGTGGAATGCCGTCATCAGCGTCGTCAACGGGGCCTGCGCAAACGTCCAGGCTCTGGTCTCCGGGCTATGGACCGACATTATCGGCGGGCTGACGACCTTCGGAGCCTCTCTGCTGGCCGGTATAACGACGGCATGGGCCGCCGTACTGGAATTTTTCGGCGGTCTGAGTCTTTTTGAAAGCGGCGCGCGGCTGCTCTCCACCTTCATTGACGGCATAAAAAGCATGGCCTCGTCCGTGGTGGATTCCGTGGCGGGAGTGCTGGCCTCCGTGCGGGAATATCTGCCGTTCTCGGACGCGCACGTCGGCCCGCTGTCGCAGTTGACGCTCTCCGGAGCGCGCATGATGACCACGCTGGCCGAGGGCGTGGCCAGCGCCCAGGGCGGGCTTGTGTCCCGCGTCTCCGGCGCGCTGGCCGGGGTGGGCGGAGCCATCCGCGACTGGTGGAACGGCGCGCTTTCCGGGGGTGGCACGCCGACCGTGGCGGCTCCGGAGCTTCCGCAACCGGCGACACCGGAAATCGCGATTCCGCAGGCTCCGTCCTTCGGCGCTCCGGACGAGGGGCGCGCGGAGAGCTGGCGACGCGGCGACGGCCAGGGCGGCCAGAACATCAGCATTTACGGAAATATCGTCCTTCCGGAGGTTCAGAAGGCCGAGGACTTCGGGGAAGCCATGCGCAGCTATCTGCAAGGGGAACTTTCCATGATGGAGGGGATGGCATGAGCCGGACCAGTGAAAACGAACAGGAAAAAAAATCGACTCTGATCACTTTTGCGGACGGCGCGCTGACGCTGGGCGGCGAGGAAGTGCCGGGGATTCTGCACACCCTGCGCGTGGACGGAAAGGTGCGTTTTGACGAGCAGAAGGTAGACGGCTCCTCCGGCAAGAAAAAGACGCCGCAGGGCTTTGAGGACAGCGACATCATGGTCTCCCTGTACCTGGTGACGGATGACGAGTCCAGCTGCTACGACAAGCTGGAACAGCTTTCCGGGATGTTCCGCAAGGTGGACGGCAAGGCAAATCCGCAAATCTATACGGTGGCAAACCGGCACCTGCTGGCACGGGGCGTGCGGAAAGTGGTTTTCTCCAAGTTGCAGACGGCGGAGAATGACGCCACGGATGAAATCACGGCCACACTGGGTTTTACGGAACACAATCCGCCCGTGGTCAAGACGGAGAAGGCTCAGGCAAAGACGCCCACCAGCAAGGAACTGGCGGAACAGGCGGCCGCAAAGGCGCAGGCGGCGGCAGGCGCGCAGCCGAAGGAAGACAGTCTGATTATAGACGCGGAGGGCAAGGTATGAAACGGCGCGATTTTCGCGCCCGGCCGTGTCAGGCTGCGGGCCGCGCGGCGGTCGAGTACCGTTGGAGTACGCTCCCTTGCGCGCCCCCCTGCCTTCCTTGCCGTGCATCGAAACTTGCGCCGTTTCGAGGGAAAAAGGAAAAAAGGCGTTTCCATGATTGAAGGCATCAATATCCGCTGCAACGTGGGCGGCGTGGAAGTGCTGCGCAGCCCGCGCATTGTGCTGACCCTGCGCCGCCGCGCCGTTGTCTCCACCTGCGAAGTGGATATCCCGGACGCAGACGGCGCGGTTCAGGCAGGACTTGCCCAAAAACAGCAGGTGCGCGTGCGCTTCGGACACCGTGGCGAAGGCGGCGCATGGCATGACTGGTCCGGCACGGTGAAGGATTTTCAGCCCGCCGGACCGGATGCCGTACGCGTGGTCGCCGTGGGACTGGAGCAGGCGCTCATCGATACCACGGTGACGGAAGCCATGCACGGCGAACCGGCGAACGTGGTGGCCCGCCGCCTGCTGGCGTCCACCGGCCTGCCCGTGGCGGAAATCCGCATTCCGGCGGAGACCTTCCCGCACATCGTGTTTTCCCGTGTGACCGTAGCCCGGGCCATCAAACAGCTTGCCGCCAGTCTGGAACGAAGTTGGGGGCATGACCTTTCCCGGCATGCGGTCTGGCTGGGGGAATCCGGGTTGTACTGGTCCGACGGGGACGAACCGGGAGACGTGTTCGTCATTGAAACGGCGGCCAACCTGATAACGAACAGCCCGAATCCGGCGGGCATGAGTCATGCCGTGTCCACCATCCTGCCGGGATTGACCCACAGCCGCAAGGTGCGCATCCGGGATACGCGGCGGGATTTTTCCGAACTGGTGCGCGCGGAAGAGGTCATCCATACGCTGGGCGCGAACGGGAACACGACGACCATCGGTTACGGGTATGACGGAGGCTGGGGATAATGGCGGAACAGAACATCCTTTCCCTGCTCAAGCGCGCCCTGGAACTGGCCATGCCGGATTTGCGGGCCTATTACCGCATGACGCGCAAGGCCAGAATCGTTTCCAGCTACGCCGCCGACGGCCGTTATTTTGCCGACGTGCAGCCCCTGCGCAACGACGATACGCCCGATCCCGCTGAACCCGTGATTCCGCAAGTGGAAATCCCCGTCATGTGGGGCGGGCCGAAACGGGGCATCGTCTGCCCTCCGGCGGCGGGGACGCTGTGCGACCTTTCCTATTATGATGGCGACCCCAACTATCCGCGCATCAGCAATTTTCGCTGGCAGACGAACGGCGCGCCGGAATGCGGGCTGGATGAACTCATCATTCAGCAGACGCCGGGCGTAAGTCTCAAGATAGAAAAGGACGGCTCCTTTCTGACCATCTCGCCCAGGGACTGGACCGTGGAAATCGGCGGGAATGCCGTCATCAAGGCGGCGGGCAACGCCACGGTGGAAGCCGCCGGGACGCTGACACTGCAAGCGCCGTCCATCATCAAAAAGGGGAATGAAACCTGCTCCGGCAGCGACGGCGGCACGGGAACCACCACGGAGAACGCCCACCGCACCACCAACGGCAGCCTCACGATCAACGGACCGCTGACCGTCAACGGCGATCTGTCTGTTTCCGGCAACGCCCACGCGGGAAGCCGCAGCGGAGGAAGCTGCCCGCATTAGAGCGTTTCACCTTTGAAAAAGGTGAAACGCGAGGCGGCGGCACAGC
>CAJMRA010000076.1 GCA_905215675.1 uncultured bacterium
AAAACCTCCAGCGTCATGCCTGAACGGAGGGTGAACAACGTGTTGACACTCTACACCTAGGCGTCGCCTTCGGCGGGAGCGGCGCCGCCATCCTGCGCCTGAATCTTGTCCAGCAGCGCCTGGGCCTGCGTATTGGCGGGATCCTGCTCCAGGGCGACCCGCAACAGGGGCAGCGCATGCACGTTGTCCTTGAGTTCGGCAAAGACGACCGCCATGTTGTAGGCGGCTCCGGCGGACTTGCGCGGGAGGCTGGGGCACAGGCTCAGCGCCTTGAGCACGGCCGTTCTGGCGGATTCAAAGTCCTTGCCGTCCATGAAGGCCATGGCCATGTTGTAATACAGCGTGCCGTTGTCGGGCATGGTTTGCAGGGCCTTGCGGTATTCCTCGCAGGCCTCCTGCCAGCGGCCTTCCCGGCGCAGGCTCATGCCGAGACGGTTGAGCGCCTGCATATCGTCGGGATTGAGCATGCCGCGCTTGGCGTCGAGCCCCTTGCGCCAGTAGGCAATGGCCATTTCCGCGTCGTTTTCCGCCACGGCGTCGGCCACGCGGAAGGCAACCTCGCCCACCTGCGCCATGGCTTCGCGTCCGGCGAGTTCGATGCCCTGATTGAAGCTCTTGCGCGCCTGTTCCATGTTGTTGAGCGCCACGTAAATGCCGCCGATGGCCAGCTTGCGTTCCACGCTGAAGGGGGCCAGCTGATCGAGACGCTCCAGATAGGCCAGACGCTTGCGGGGATTGTTCAGCTCCCGATAGATATCGGCCAGACGACGCAGGGGGTCCAGATTGGTGCTGGAACCGCGGCTGGCGTTCTCGTAGGCTTCGCAGGCCTTTTCCATCTGCCCCATGGCGCGGAACACGTCGCCGATGGTCAGCAGCACGGCCGTGGAATTGCCCTTGGCGTCCAGCGCCTTCTTGCACACCTGCAGGGCGCTGAGATGTTCGCCCTGATCAAGCAGCGTGCGCGCCCAGTCCAGCATGCGGTCAATCTTGCCGTACGTGTAGATGCACGACGCGATCCGTTCCAGCAGTTCCTGGCTTTCGGTGGGACGCGGGAAGCACTGGCCCGCGCCGGCTTCCTGCAGCATGGCGATACGGCCTTCATTCGTTTCCGCGCTCATCAGGGCGATCCGCAGTTCGGGGAAACCGTTCTTCAGCAGACGCACCACGTAGCTCATGTCGTGGCCGTTGACATTGAGATCGCAGAGCAGCAGCGGCGCGGCGTTATCCACGCACTTGTTGCGCACCAGCCGCACGAGATTGTCCGCATCCTGCGCCAGACTCAATACGGTCTGGGGAAGCCCCAGAGACTGGCACACCGTGGAGCGCAGCAGATTGTGCAGACGCACATCCTCGCAGATGCAGATGATATGGCCGTTGTCGCTCAAATACCCCTTGACGGCCTCGCCATGCTGCTGCATGGCCTGCTCGCCCTGTTCCTTGCCCATGCTTCTTTCGACCTGACGCAACGCCATGCGCTGCGCCAGACCCGCCTTGGCTTTGTCTTGCATGTATCCTCCCGTACACACCGGCAGCAGGATCAACCCGCGCCGAAACACTGCGGCAAGCTATCTGGCCTGCGTCAAATGATATACTTCGGGGACCATGTACATGAGACCGACCTGCCGATGATCGGGCATGTACTGCGTCGCAATGACGATATCCCCCAGATTCCAGAGTTTGGCGTCGCCGGCTTCCCCGGCGGCCGCGGGCCCGAAGCGCTCCGCCATCATGGCATTCAGGCGTTGCACGAACTCCGGCCCCGAAGCAGGATAATCTATTTTCAGGAAGCCCAGCCTGGCGGGCGTCTCGCCCCGGGCGGGACCGTAGCAGGCGGCGACCTGCGCCGCCCCGGGCACCTTGCCCGCGGGATCATAGACGTCGCACACGTAGCCGTCGGTCTCGCGCGTGGGGCGCAGACCGGCGGTCCGCAGCGCCTTGCGCATGGACGGGCGATCCGTGGCGTCGAGACGCTGCCCGAACATGACGGCCTGCGTTTTTGCCGGTTTTTCCGCGGCCAGTTCCTTCAGCTCGCGGATGGCGTCCTCATTGCCGCCCATGGCGGCGCCGTAAAGCAATAATGTAGCGCGGGGAATGTTTTTGGCAACCCCCGTGCCGGTACGAAAAAAATGCCCCAGCCGGGCCAGCGCCTCGGGCTGATCCTGAGCCGCCGCACGGCTGTACCATGCCGCGGCGGCCTTGTCGTCCTTCGGCACGCCGTGCCCGCGCTCGTACATGAGCCCCAGATTATACTGCGCTTCGCGCTGCCCCTGCTTGGCCGCCATATACAGCCAGCGGGCGGCCTCGCGCGCGTCGGGCGACACGCCCTTGCCCTGTTGCAGCATGCGCCCGTAATTTGCCATGCCCGCCGGATCCCCAGCGGCGGCGGCCCTGGCGAACCAGTAGACGGCGCGCCCGGCGTCCGGCTCCGCGCCGAGCCCCCTGTCGAAAATCAGGCCCAGGCGATTCATGGCGCGGGCATCGCCCTTGCGCGCCAGCTGCTCAAGCGCGCTGCGCATGGCGGCTATGTCGCCCTTCTTGCGCGCCGTTTCACAGGCGGTTTCCAGCGTCCGGCGCTCTTCCGGCGTCAGAGTCTCCTTGCCGGAGCTTTCCGCGACGCCTTCCGGCGGCGCAGCCAGAGGCCCCGGCGACGCGGGCGCTTCCAGCGGCGGCGTCGTCAGCGGCGTCCCGGCGGGCACAACGCCGGTCTCGTCCGCGCGCGGCGGCGGCAACCCCCGCGCGTCATGCAGGACCCTGGCGGCTTCATCGGCCGGAACGGGCGCCGCGCCGAAAGCCGCGCGCAACGGCATCAGCAACAGGAGCAGACAGCTTCCACAAACCAGCACGGCGCGCCGGCAACAAGGAACAGCAATATTTTTCATAGGGAAAAACTACCCTTACCCGCCACCAAGAGCAAGAGGGAATACGCGACCATACACGCATATTTCCGGTTCGGGACCGTCTGCCGGGAACGGAAAGATACCCCTCGCCCCCGCCCCGGGCGTCATGAACGACGCGCGTTCACAGGGCGCGCACGACGCGCGGCCCCCGCCGGATTCCGCCTCAGCGCTGTTTCTTCGGGCAGGAAAGGTTCATGAAATCCACTTCCGGCAGGGTCGTCACGCGCTCGTCATAGACGGTCGCATGTCCCTTCCATTCCTTCAGCACACGATTGATGCGTTCCACGTCCACATAGGCCACCAGCGCATGATACCGATCCACCAGATCGCGCAGGATTCGCGTATAGGTCACTTCCCCGCCGTGAAAACCGTCCACGAATTCACAGTCCGAGGAACCGAACTTGCGCGGATCGGTAAAGTCCATGACGTCGATGCCTCTCTCCATCAGCGCCGTATAAAGAGAAAAGAGATGGGGATAGCTCTTCTGCCGCTCGCGCATGGCGTCCAGCACGGTCGCCGACAGCGGCGCAATGAAGACGTACGTCTGTATGCCCCGCGACTTCAGGCGGCAGTAGATTTCGGCAAAGGCGTCCAGATGCGCCTCGCTCAGGACGGGAGCGGGCGCAAAGGCCTTGATGCCGTAGCGGACCTGCTTGAGCGTATCGCCGAACTGATAGTCGAAGGGACGCTGCCGTCCCGTCACGTCCGTCGTGTAATGCCAGGAACCGTCCGACGCGAAACCGTCGTCGCCGCGCTGCGCCATGATGCCGAAACGATCCTCCCGGAAACCGCCCGTCAGCGGCGCGAAAAACTCCTTCCAGCCGATCTTGCCTTCCAGCAGCCACTTCCACGGCGCCTTGAGCGTTTCCAGATCATACACATAACTTCCGCTGGTGGGCGGCTCCGGCGCGAAGGGGTCCTTCTGCCAGTTCGCGGAAAACCACCAGAAATCCAGACCGATGATGACCACCTGCGGCCGATGGATCTTCAGCATGGCGTCTATGGTCGAACGCAGCACGGAAAGATTGCCCGCCGTGCCCCCCACGTTGACGAAGGGACGCCGGAAATAGCTCCCGCGGAACTGCATGACGCGCGACGAGCCCACAACGACGATCTCCGGCTTGACGGCCGCATACAGGCGCAGCTTGTAGTCCACGAAATCCTGCGACACGCCGGAACCGAAGATGGCGAATTTTCCCCCGGCCTGCATGGCGACGGCCCTCTCCACGGCCACGTCGCCGTCGGCATGGACCCACCAGAAGGAATACGGCAGCAGCAGCCCCAGACACACGACAGCCAGCAGGGCCAGCATCAGCAGAAAACGACGCAGCCAGCCGACAGCCGCTCCGGGCGCTTCCGGCACGCTCGGCGGCTCCGCCGGGCCGGTTTCCGGCGCGGCCTCCGCGGGCGCACCCCCGGCGCTCCCGGCGTCGGCCTGCGCGCCCGATGCCTCCGGCATCATGGTCAGAAAGGCGTCCGGCGTTGCGGCAAAGTCGGCGGGACCGCTCTGCTCGTCAGGGGAAGGCGCGGGCGTCCCGCCTTCCTCGACGACGGCGTCTTCCGGCATGCCGGGACTCTCCTCCGCGTTCCCGTCGCGGGATGCGGCGGGCGGCGCGGCGGGAAACGCGGATTCGCCGACGCCCGCTTCCGAAGGCCGTTCCCGCAGATCCTCCACGCGAACCGGCGCGGCTTCCGGGACGTCCTCCACGCCGGACGCCTCCCTGCCGTCTTCGGGAAAAATCCTCTCGTCCGGCAGCGCCCGCGCGGTCGCGCGCCTGTCCGTCTCCTTTCTTCGCGGCAGCATGATCCCCCGCGCCGCCAGCGCGGCTTCCAGCTCCCGGAGATCCTCCTCGCCGCTGACCGTCGCGGCGTCCTCCTCCACCCGGAATTCCCCGCCTCCGGCAGCGTCCGCGGCATCGGGCATTTCCCGCACGTACGGGAGGAACTCCCGCTCGTCCGCGCCGCCGTCGCCATGACCGGCATCGCCGTCCCGACGGTCGTCGCGTTCCGCTTCGCTTCCGGGGAACGCGGCTCCCGCCGCCGACGCCGCGCCGCTCCGGGAATACTCCGTCTCGTCGGCCCGTTCCATGGTCTTCCGCCCGGAACGCGACGCAAACACATAGGCCCGTCCGCCGTAGGGCAGGGAAGCATCCTCTTCCGGGACGCCGCCGTTCTCCCCATCCCGTCCCGGCAACGACGACGGCATGTCCCCCTCATCTTCCCGCGCCTCGTGAACCCGGGGACGCCGCACGGGCAGCGGCTCCTCCTTCCAGGAGGCGGCCGCCGCCTCTTTCTCCTGCGGCGGCTCCCAGAGAAAGGAAGGCACGATCACATCGCGGGAAGGGTCCTCGGGCGCCTCGGAGGACTCGACGGAAGAACGCTGCCGGCGCAGGCGGGCGCGATTGAGCGCGGAAAGAGATAGTTCATTCTGTTTCGCCATGATGCTCCCCGCCTAAAACTGAAAATAGAGAAAAACGGCCTTGCGGCTCAGCATCAGCAGGGACAGCCCCGCCAGCACGGCCAGAAACAGCGCCCACAACGCCCCCCGCATGCCGGTAAAGCCGAAGGAAAGGGGAAGCTGCGCCCCGCTCCCTTCCCGGCATGCCTGCAACAGGCGGCGGCAATTGGGCAGACACCAGACCACAAAAGCCCCGACCAGCAGCAGGGCCACGGGCTCCCAGCCCGTCACATAGCCGTTGGGCATGATGCGGGCCATGCCCTCGGCGCCGTTCAGGGGACCGCCGTCCACGGCCCCCACGGCGTCGGGAAGGCCGAACATGGCTTCAAAAATGCGCCGCGCGCCGTCCAGCGTCTGCGCCCGGAAGATGACCCAGCACCAGTTGATGCAGAAAAAGGTCAGCACGGCGCACAGGAACCGCATGGGCGCGCTGTTCATGAGCATTTCTCCGGCGCTGCCCTTGACCAGGGAGCGGAACCAGTGATTGACCGTCAGCATGAGTCCGTGCAGGGCCCCCCAGAGAATGAAGGTCCAGCCCGCGCCGTGCCAGGCGCCGCCGATCAGCATGGTCAGAAACAGGTTGCGGTACTGGCGCAGACGCCCGGCCCGACTGCCGCCCAGCGGAATATACAGGAAATCGCGCAGCCAGACGCCGAGGCTGATATGCCAGCGCCGCCAGAAATCCACGATGCCCGTGGACTTGTAGGGCGAATTGAAGTTTTCCGGCAACGTCAGACCCAGCATGAGCCCGATACCCAGCGCCATGTCGGTATACCCGGAAAAGTCGAAATACAACTGGAAACTGTAGCAGAGCGAACCGGCCCAGGCCTCGGCCCCGCTCAGCGGGAAGCCGCGCTCCGCGGCATTGAAGACCGCATTGGCGTACGGCGCCAGCGAATCGGCCAGCAGAACCTTCTTGGCCATGCCCATGACAAAGAGCGCCGTGCCCATGCCCAGCTGACGGGGCGTCGCCATGCCCAGCGCGTCGAACTGCGGGCCGAGCTGCTCGTAACGGACAATGGGACCGGACATGACATACGGGAAGCAGGAGGCGAACAGGGCGTGCCGCAACGCGCCCTCGGGCACGATTTGCCGCCTGTAGACGCCCACCAGCCAGGCAATCTGAATGAAGGTGTAAAAGGAAATGCCCACGGGCAGCGGCGGCGGGACAAAGGTAAAATCCCACCCCGAGACCTGCCGGATGACCTGCGCCAGAAAGCCCGAATACTTGAACCAGATCAGCGGCGCGACATTGACGCACAGGGCCAGCGCCAGCAGCCCGCGGCGACCGGGACGGCCGTTGCGCTCGCCGGGTCGGGCCAGTTCGAGACCGAACATGTAATTGACGGCCACCAGCGCCGCCAGCAGCAGGAAGAAGCCCGGCCCCCAGAGAACGTAAAACACCGCCGAAAAGAAGAGCAGCACAAGATGCAGGAGCGAGGCCGCGCCGACGGCGACCAGACGCCAGACCAGCAGAAGCAGGGGCAGGAAAAGAAAGAGGAACGAATAGGACGTGAACAGCATAGATCTTCCCGGCATGCCCGCCGGCACAGTCCCGCGCCGTCCGCCGTCCCGCCCGTGACCCGGCAGAACAAGAGGTGCGCCGCCGCGTCCGCCGCATGGCCGTGCGGCGACGCGCCGGACGCACCCCGTTCGTCGTCAATGGGCTCCCTCCCCGGCGGAACAGGGCGCAGCCGTGCGACGGATGCCGCAGGCCGACCCCTCCCTGCCCCGGGGCGGATTCCGTACAGACTACGGATTGAGTTCGGAACGGAACTTGCGCGACAGACGAAAGACGACCACCTTGCGGGGAGGCAGGGTAATGGCCTCGTCCGTCTGCGGATTGCGCCCCTTGCGGGATTTTTTATCGTAAGACTCGAACTTGCCGAAGCCGCTGATCAGCAGGGCGCAGTCCTTCTTGATGGCGTCCTTCATGATTTCCAGCAGCTTCTCGACCGTATTCTTCACGTCCACACGGTTCTTGTCCGTGCTTTCGTAAATACGCTCGACAATGTCGGCCTTGGTGAGGGTTTTCTTCATGGCGACCATTCCTTACACTCGCTTGCAGACCGTCGCTCCCCACGGTCAGCCCGTATGAACCCATTACCATGCAGCCTATCGGCGGGGCAAGGCATTTCCCTTTCGGAGCCACCATGGCCGCACAGCCGTGCCCTTCCTGCGAAGCGGCACTTTCCCTATCCATGACGAATATCTTTTTCAGTCTGCCCTGGCCCCTGCCGGAACGCGCGACGCGGCGACCGGTAGTGCCCGTTTTTCTGCCCTACGCCGGATGCCCGGTGCGCTGCGTCTTCTGCGCCCAGCATATCCAGACGGGACACGCTCCCGAGCCTCTTGCCGCAACCCTCAAGGCGGCGCTCGCATGCCTGCGACAGCGCAGGGACATGGGCCTGCCGCCCGCGGAACTGGCCTTTTACGGAGGCACCTTCACCGCCCAGCCGCCGGAGGCGCTGCGCGCCTGCCTGGACTTCTTCGACACGGTCCGCCGCCGGGGACTTGCCGCCGCCTTCCGCTGTTCCACCCGCCCGGATGCCGTCGACGCGCAACGCCTTGCCCTGTTGCGGGACGCCGGGTGCGCCATGGTGGAGCTGGGCATTCAAAGTTTTGATGACGCGGCCCTTGCCGCCGCCCGCCGGGGATACGACGGCGCCACGGCGGCGGCCGCCTGCCGGGAGGTCGCGACCGCCGGTCTGCGCCTCGGCGTGCAGCTCATGCCGGGCATGCCGGGCGTAACCCCGGAAATATTCCTGCGCGATGTTTCCCGGCTTTGCGCCGCTCCCCCCGCCCTCCGCGCCTGCGCCGTCCGTTTCTATCCCTGTCTTGTCATGGAAGGAACCGGTCTGGCCCGCCTCTGGCGCGAAGGCCGCTATGCCCCCTGGTCGCTGGAGACGACGCTCGACACGCTCGCCCGCGCCCGGCTCATGACGCTCCGGGCCGAACTGCCCGTCATCCGCATGGGACTTGCGCCCGAAGAGGAGCTTGCCGCGGCCCTGCTTGCCGGTCCCTGGGACCCGGAACTCGGCGCCCGCGTCATGGCGCGGACGCTGCTGCTCCACGTGCGGCAGGCGCTTGCGGCGCGGGGGCTGCGCCGGATATGCCGCATGGAAGCGCCGCGACGCTGTCAGGGATTCTTCTGGGGAGCCCGCGGCGAACTGCGCGCGTCGTGGAGCAGACTGGGGCTTGCCTCGCCTCCCCGCTGGATAGCGGAGGAGCAGCTGCGCATCGAGGCCGTCCCCTTCCCTGAAGCCGAACTTCCGGCACAGGAAGGGAAAGAAGAAACATAAACATATTTTATGTCATGCGTCACGTTTTTGCAATAAAAAAGCACAGGATACTTGTAAAAACTCCGGCCATGCGCCGACGCGGCCCCGGATTCGGGGCGGTATCCGGCCCTAGAGCAATTTCAGTTTGAAACGCTGCGCGTTTCAAACCATACGACCTGTCGTTTCGCGGAAAAAACGCGGTTTTTCCGCTCACTTTGGGCCGGGCGGCGCTGTGCTGCCGCCTCGCGTTTCACCTTTTTCAAAGTTGAAACGCTCTAGAGCAATTTCAGTTTGAAATGCTGCGCATTTCAAACCATACGGCCTGTCGT
>CAJMRA010000077.1 GCA_905215675.1 uncultured bacterium
TTCTTGTGAAAGGGGAAGGGACGACCGTCCCTGTCCCGAACGGCCCGCGCCGCTAGAGCAATTTCAGTTTGAAACGCTGCGCGTTGCAAACCATTTTCAAAGGTGAAACGCTCTACTGGGGCGTGAGTGTCAGATAGAGATCGCCCTGCCAGGGGCCGATGCGCTTGCCGAGGCCGCGCAGACGCACGGGCTTGCCGGGGATGAAATCGTGGGGCAGCGTTATTTCCACGGTGACGAGTTCGCCGGAGATGCCCTGCCGGATGCGCAGACGGATGCGGGAGCCGGGCAGCAGCATGCTTGTGGGCAGGCTGAAGGACTGTTCCTCGTCGATCTGATGCCGGAGCCAGCCGGTAACGCCGTTCTTGAACAGCAGGCCGAGCCCCTTGCGCGGGCCCTTTTTCAACCAGGAGACGTCAACGCGGCGTTCCTTTGCGGGCGGAGCATCCCGGCGCATGCCGCGCGGTTCGGCGCCCGCGGCCTCTTCTTCCTTGCGTGCGGCGGCCGCCTCGGCGGCGGCGCGTTCGGCGTCCTGCCGGTGCAGTTCGCTGTAGATGTCTTCAAAGACGCGGCGGGCAAAGGGATCGTTCAGCAGATCCCGCAGGACTTCTTCTTCCGCATAGGCGTGCGTGGTCTTGTCCGCCTTGTCCGTTTTGTCCGTCCGGTCGGTATTGTCCGATGTGTCGTCCGCGGCGCTCTTGCCCGCGGCGTCATCCTGCCGGGGCGCTTCCCGCGTCTTTTCTTCCTGCGCCCTGCCGCCTTTCGGTTCCGCCCCGCCTTCCTTCCTGCCGGTATTTTCCGCCGCGGGCTTCAGGACGGCGGACAGGGCCACATAGGCCTCGTTGAGACGCTGGAACTGCCGCCCGGCGTCGGGGTTGTCGGGGTGCAGATCCGGGTGAAGCTCAAAGGCCCGCTTGCGATAGGCGCTTTTCAGCGTTTCGAGATCGGCGTGCTTGTCGATCTTGAGAATATCGTAGCACTCTTTGAGCGAGAGCTTCCGGGAGGGACGTTGCATAGCTTATCGCCTGTGGGGGAGAATAAGGGCGTTGGCTTCGGTTCGGGTATCGCTGGCCAGCAGGTGTTCCTTCACCAGATAGGCGGTTCCTTCCCGTGCAAAGTCCTCATGGCTGATGTCGGGATTGATGCCGGGGCAGAACTCCTTTGCCAGCGCCAGACTTTCGGCGTCTTCGATGTTGCCGCGGAAGAAGGGCCAGGCCTTGCAGATGGAGGGCTTGCCTTCATGGACGATGCAGCCGCGTCCATGCCGGAAGAATATGCAGTAGCCGTCTTCGCCGCAGCGGATTTTCAGCTTGCCGTTGACGTGTTCGCCGTAGGCGGCGATGACGGCGTCGGCGCTCATGCGGAGAAAGTCGCACAGGCGTTGCAGATCGGAAGGGGAGACGACGATGCCTCCCTTGCCTTCGCAGCAATGTCCGCACATGCGGCAATCGAACGCGGTGTTCGTCATGGGAACTCCTTGAGAAAGTTTCCCCGACGTGATCAGCGGCATGAGACGTCGCGCGGGACGGCATGCGGCGCTGTCATGCGGCGGGGAAGGGCAGCATACAGCGTTGCGGTATTTCGGACAAGTCCGTTACGACAACAGGACGGCGCGCCGACGCATCGCCGCTGTTACAAAATGTTATCGACCGGAGCGCCTCAAAGGAATAGGGACGTATCGGTGTGCGGCCCCTCGGGATTCGGTACGGCCGGGGAGTCCCTTTTGCGAATGCGGCAAAACGGGAGGCTTTCAGGGGCGCAGGGGCATGCAGGGGGAAGGGGGGGCCGCTTCGGGTGCGGACGTCCTTCCCCCCGTAAACGCATGAGGATGGAATCCGCCCCCTATTCCGGCAGATTGACGCCATCCTCCTTTTGCCAGTGCTCAAGATTGCCGCGGATGAAGTCGCAGATATGCTGATGCTCTTCCTTGCCGTTGCCCTGAACGCGCAGGGCGTTGCCGAAGTGATAATGCACGGGCAGCGGCGTGATTTTTCCCAGTTCCTTGAATTTTTTTCCCTGTCCCCAGGCATCCGTCTTGAGAGCCAGCGGCACCACGGGCACATTCGCCTTGCGGGCCAGCTTGACGCCTATGGTGTTGAAGTGATGCTCGTCAAAGACCGGCATGCGGGTGCTTTGCGGGAAGACAATGATGGAGATGCCGCGGGACAGGCGCTCGACGCCACCGTCCAGCACTGCGGCGAGGTCTTCGCGCGGATTGGTGCGGCCCACGACGATGGGATCGCGCGAACGCATGACGGGGCCGAAGAAGGGCATGGTCGTCAGGCTTTTCTTGACGACGAAGGTCACGGGCCGGATGGGGCGCAGCATGCCGGGGAGCATGAAGGTTTCCAGGGTGCTCATGTGATTGGCCACATAGACGCAGGGGCCCTCGAATTCCGCGGCATGGCGCAGCCCTTCCACGAAGACGCGACTCCCGATGCTTTCGAGGATCTCCGTCACGGCCACGCTGGCATGAACCCACGCGGCATCGTCGCACTGCCCTTTGGCGGCCCGGCGGCAGAGCCATTGCAGGGGGCCGAAGAGCAGGCGGCCATAGAACATGGCGGACGGCAGGTTGCGGCTCAGGAAGCCGAGTGCGCGCGGGGATGTTTCGTATCTGTCGAGCCCTTTGAATTTGTTTGAAAGCGTACCTTCAATAAATGGAGTCATGACCAGTCGTCCGTCTTTTTGATGTTGTGGATCTTTCGCCACCACTGGCTGAGGCGCGGTTCCTCGCCGTTGTCGCGCGGCATGTAGAAGCGGCGGTCTGCCAGTTCGGCGGGAAGATAGTCCTGCCTGATCCACGCTTCCGGGTAGTTGTGTGGATATTTGTAGTCCTTGCCGTAGCCCCATTCCTTTTGCATCTGGGTGGTGGCGTTGCGCAGATGCAGCGGGACGGGCTGGGGGCCGTTGGTCTTGACCTCCCTTGCGGCGGCAAGATAGGCGGCATAGCTGCTGTTGCTCTTGCGGGCCAGCGCAAGATACGTCGTGGTTTCCGCCAGCGGGATAAAGCCTTCGGGCATGCCCACGAATTCCACGGCCTGCTGGCAGGCCACGGCCAGTTGCAGGGCGCGGGGATCGGCCAGCCCCACGTCCTCCGAGGCCGACAGGATGAGACGGCGGCAGACGAAACGCGGGTCCTCGCCGCCTTCCAGCAGACAGGCAAGATAATAGAGCGCCGCGTCGGGGTCGCTGCCGCGAATGGATTTGATCAGGGCGGAGGCCAGCTCGTAGTGGCTGTCGCCGTCCTTGTCGTGGCGGGCCAGCATTTCGGGCAGCGTGGCCTTGATGCCTTCCGGCGTTTTGCGATCGTCGGGCAGGGCGGCCACATACTCCACCAGATTGAGCAGCGTGCGCGCGTCGCCGTGCGCGGCCTGCGCCAGAATGTCCAGCGCGGCGTCGGGCAGGGAAAGTTGCAGCGTGCTTGCGCCGCGTCTGGCCAGCGCCACGAGTTCGGCGTGCCCCAGAGGACGCAGGCGCAGCACATGCAGCCGCGAGAGCAGCTGCCGTGTGACGCTGAAGGAGGGATTTTCCGTGGTGGTGGCCAGCAGAATCAGCTCGCCCGATTCCACCAGCGGCAGAAAGAAATCCTGCTGCGCCTTGCTGAAACGGTGCAGCTCGTCCAGAACCAGCACCTCCACGCCCGTGAGGGATCGGCGCAGATGTTGCAGACCGGCTTCCGGCGCGCTGAGACGGAGGTATTTTTTCCCCGAGGCGCGCGCCAGCAGCAGGGCCAGCGTGGACTTGCCGCAGCCGGGCGGCCCGAAAAAAAGCAGGCTGGGCAGACGCGGCGCGCGCATGAAGGAACGGATGCGATCCGTCAGGTGCCCCTGGCCGAGAAAGTCGGCCACGTCGTCGGGGCGGAGGCGTTCGGGGAGCGGTTGCGAAACGGCCATGGGGGCGACGGGCTGGAGGCTAGGCCGCATGATCGGGCAGTTGTGAGGCCCACCAGTGCAGTCCGAGACAGAGGGTGGCCGCCGTTTCGCAGCGCAGGATGCGCGCGCCGAGACTGACGCGGGCAAATCCGGCGGCGTCGAGCGCGGCCAGTTCGCGGGGCGAGAAACCGCCTTCGGGGCCGATGGCGTAGACGGTGACGCCGGGCAGGCCCAGGAGGGACGGCTCAATGATGGCGGAAGTTTCCTCCAGTTCCCAGGGCAGGATGCGGCGATCGGCTTCCGCGGCGAGCCGCGTCAGCTCGTCCACGCCGCCGGTAAGCGTCCGCACTTCGGGCAGCCAGGGATTGCCGGACTGCTTGATGCCGGCGATCATCTGGGCGCGCCAGGTTTCGGCGGCCTGCGGCGGCAGCTTGCCCTGACTGAAATCTCCCTGCCAGAGCCAGACGGCATGGGCCCCCAGTTCCGCGGCCTTTTCGGCAAAGAAACCGCGCCGGACGGCCTTGCTGAAGGCCAGCGCCATGACGGGCAGCGAGGAGGGGCGCGGCGTAACGGCGTCTTCCAGCAGATCGAGCAGAACCTGCTTCTTGTCCGTCTGCCGGATGCGGCAGCGGCCGACGCGGCCCCGGCCGTCCAGCAGCACGACGGGGTCGCCGACGCGCAGCCGCAGGGCCTGCGTCATGTGGCGGGCTTCCTGCCCGTCGATGATGATGCCGGAGGGCGACGCCCAGCGTTCCGGGGAAAGGTAAAAACGGTGCTCGCCCATGATCAGGCATTCTCCTTTTCTTTGGCGCGGGCCTTGCGCACGGCCTTGAAGCCGTCCTGCAAGGCAACCAGCCTGCCGTAATTCTTGCGTATTTCCAGACCGGCCTTTGTCAGCGTCTCTTCGGGGACGTCGATATAGGTACGGCACAGGTAGCGATCGGAAAGAATTTTTTCCACGTTTTCCACGATATCGTCCACCAGTTCGGGGAAAAAGTTGACGATCTCGAATTTCAGTTCGTTGAGCAGTTCCAGGGCGGCGCGCAGCATCCGGCGGTAGCCGATGCGCTCGCCCTTGAGCTGGCGTCCGCTGAGGTCTTCAAGGATGCGCACGCGGCGGGCCTGCTGGATGTAGCTGAACTTGGAGCAGACTTCGCGATGCAGGTCGCGCAGGGCGTCGAAGGCTTCGTCGTTGTCCGGCGAATAGAGATAGCCCGTCAGCACCTTGCTCACGTTGCAGAAGAATTCGTCGCTGTAGCCGATCATGCGGCGCTGGTGCTTGTTGAGCCAGAAATAGAGAAATTTCAGCCGCTTTTCGTCCGTATCGGTATTCTCGATGACTTCGGTGCGCTTGTAGACGATACGGCCCGTATATTCCCCGCGCACAATGTCGTTGAGGCGCAGGAACATGTTGGTGGTGTCCTTGATGATGTTCAGGCCGGACAGCGCCTCGCCCGTGATCGGATGCAGCACTTCCTGCGAGGCGACGGACAGGGCGCGATCCTGCCGGACGTTGCTGGAGTCGAAGCGGTGCTGCCGGTAGGAGACGCGGATGATGACCACGCGTCGGGGCTTGTCGAGAAAGAAGCCCTTGCGATCCAGTTCCTCGATGACTTCGTGCTGATCCTCGTCCACGGCCACGAGGGCGATTTTTTCCAGCGCGGGATACCGTCTGTTTTCGCCGCAGGAAAGATAGGTCGTGATGGTGCGGTCCGTCTGGCCCTGGACGCGCAGCAGGAAATGCTCGCCCATCTTGTGCAGCTTGCGGGCGAAGAGGGCGCTGGAGGTGCGGCGTTCGGAGACGATGGGAAAGCCGTAAAGCTCCATCAGGTACTGATAGACGAACATGCGGTTGCGCTCGTACATCTCGCTGTCGCCGTAGGCGAACTTGCCGATGCGCATGCCGAAGCGCTTGAGCTCGCTGTCGATGTCCGAGGGAAAGGAGGCGAAGACCCCCGCAAGATGAAACTGCCTGTCCGCGCCGAGGGCCAGCACGTGGGCGCGATCCATGGCCAGCAGATAGGGCATGAGCTGGGGGTAATTGTCGAGCAGGACCGTGTCGGTACGGGCGAACTGCTGGCGGAAGATTTCCTGATGCTGGCGCGGCAGGCGCGCGGCCATGGTCTGAAGGTTGAGCGCCAGCACCGTATGCTCCAGGGGGCAGCAGGCGCCTTCGCCCTCGCTGATGACGGTATGCAGCTTGTCGTACTGGAAAATTTCGGAAAAGTACTCCAGCGGCCGTTCCAGCGCCACCAGGGCGAAGCCGGGCAGGTCCTTGTATTCGAACATGTCGTTGTCGAAGGAGGGCAGCAGTTCCCGGGCTTCCACAAGGGGGTACGCCTTGTTCTCCTGATACGGCTTGACAAGGCAGAGGCGGATATGTACCGCATCAAGAAAGCGCTTCAGGGCCGCAAGATTGGGAATATCCACGGGCTCGGAAAACGTGTAGGCGTCGCGCCACGGCAGCCCGTTCTTGCTGAAGATTTCTTCCCATTTGATCATGGCGTCCCTGTTCCTTCCCTGCCGTCGGGCTAGAGCATTTCAGTTTGAAACGCCGTGCGTTTCAAACCCTGCGGCCTGCGGTTTCGCGGAAAAAGCGCGGTTTTCCGCTCGCTTCGGGCCGGGCGGCGCATGCCGCCGCCTCGCGTTGCTCCTTTTTCAAAGGCAAAACGCGCTATGCGTATCCCCGTTTCCCTGTGCGCCGATCCTCAGAATAAGCACTTTTCTAAATTTTTTCCAGTACTCTGAGGCGCGGGCCCGTCCTTCATAAACGGTTGCGGCGCTTCTTCGCCTCTGGTAACACTGGAAGGGACGCGCGGAATCCGCGCGTCGCCAACCCTTCAACCCCCCTGCGAGCGCCATGGTCGGTTCCACCGTAGAATCTCATATCCTGTGTATCGTATGCAGCGTCTTCGATGCCTATTCCGCCGTACTCTTCCTGCCTGCCGAGGACGGCGACGGTTTTCGCCTGGCGGCGTCCTTCAGTCTCGGCGATGAAATCATCACCGACGAGAACTTCCGGCCGGAGAAGGGACTCGTCGGCTGGCTGCTGCGCAGTCACGAACCCCTGCGGCTGACAAGCTTCGATCGTGAAAAGAGTTCCGTGGGGTACTATCGCCGCGAGGAAGAGGTGGGCATCAAGGCCTTCATGGCCTTTCCCATCGCCACGGGCGGCGTGCTGTGCGTGGACAGCAAGCGCGAGTATTCCTTTTCGGAAAAGGATCAGAAGATGCTGCACCTCTTCGCCGATCTTATTTCCGGGATGCAGAAGGAAAAGGGCGTCAGCGCCATTGCCGGCAATATTCCCCGCTATTTCGTGGAATTCAACGTGCTGCGCGATTTGCGCAACAAGTACAAGCGCTGGCCGCAGTACATCCTCAACTTCGTGAGGACGCTTGCCGAGGCCACGGGCTTCGACTACTGCGCCTTTGCCACCACCGACGGCGGCGGCGAGACCTACCGCGTCGAATGCGAAACCCGGCGCATCCTCATGGACAGCGGCCAGCCCATTGTGCTGCCTCTGGGCAGCGGGCTGACGGGCTGGGTGTTCCGCAACGAGCAGCCGGTCTTTGCCGGAGCCATGGAGGCCGCGCCGTCCACCATGCTGTTCGGCAAGCAGGTGGAAATGCCCGATTTCCAGGCGGCGGCCTGTCTGCCCGTCACCATCAGCCGTAGCACGCGCGCCGTCATCTGCCTTGCGCACATGGAGACCATGGAAATCGACGAGGCCATGCGCAGCTTTTTGTTGCAGTGCGTGGATCATCTGGCCATGCATCTGGAAAATCTCTACCTTCAGACGCGGCTGAATCATCTGCTGCCGCAGGCGCATCTGCATCGCAACGGAGCGCCTGCCTTTGAGGCGGAGAACAACGAGGACGAAGAATAGACGGGGCGCATATCATGTTCGGCTTTCTGCGTCGTTTTTTTGCGCACGACATCGCCATGGACCTCGGGACGGCCAACACGCTGCTGTCCTCCGCGCGCGAGGACATGCTCGTCAATGAACCTTCCGTCGTGGCCCTGGATGCCGACAGCGGTGCCGTGCTGGCCGTCGGCGCGCAGGCCAAGGCCTATCTGGGGCGCACGCCCCGCAAGATCCGGGCCGTACGCCCCATGAAGGACGGCGTTATCGCCGACTTCGATGTGACGCGCGAGATGATTGCCTATTTCGTGGGCAAGGCCATCGGGCGGTCGCGTCTGTTCAGGCCTTCCATGGTGATCAGCATTCCATCGGGCATCACGCAGGTGGAGAAGAAGGCCGTCATCGACGCGGCCCTGCTGGCGGGAGCCGGAGACGTGCGCCTGATTGAGGAACCCATGGCGGCGGCGCTGGGCGCGGGGCTTCCCGTGCAGGAGGCCGTGGCCTCCATGGTTCTGGATATCGGCGGCGGCACCAGCGAGGTCGCCGTCATCTCGCTTTCGGCCATGTCCGTCACGCAGTCGCTGCGTATTGCGGGCGACGCCATGAATGATGCCGTGCGCCGTTACATGCGGGATGTCTTCGGCATCGTGATCGGCGAAAATTCCGCGGAACGTCTCAAGATGGAGCTGGGAACGGCCGTCCCCGTCGACGACGGGCGCACCGCCGACGTCATGGGCAAGGACGTGGTGCTGGGCACGCCCAAGACCGTGACCGTAAGCGAGGCGCATGTGCGCGAGGCCCTGTCCGATTCCCTGCAGGCCATTGCCGGGGCCGTGCTGCGGGCCCTGGAGATGACGCCGCCGGAACTGGCTGCCGACATTTACGAGCGCGGCATGCTGCTCGCCGGCGGCGGCGGTCTGCTGCGCGGTCTGGATCAGTATCTCGCGGCGGCGGCGCGTATCCGCGTGACCGTGGACGACGATCCCCTGACGACCGTTTTGCGCGGATCGGCCACGGCCATGCGCGACAAGACGACGTACGAAGACCTGTTCATCAACTAGGGCAATTTCAGTTTGAAACGTTGTGCGTTTCAAACCATACGGCCTGTCGTTTCGCGGAAAAAACGCGGTTTTTTCCGCTCACTTCGGGCCGGGCGGCGCTGTGTCGCCGCCTCGCGTTTCACCTTTTTCAAAGGTGAAACGCTCTA
>CAJMRA010000078.1 GCA_905215675.1 uncultured bacterium
GAAACACCCTTGTGCGCTAGCCAAGGGGGTTTCCTTCCCCCCAGAAGAACGGTTTAGTGTCAACACGTCCTAGAAGAACTGGCCCATGCTGAATTCCACGCGGCCGGTTTCGCGTTCGTTGTCGTAGTCCTTGACGAGCGGCACGCCGTAGGCAATGCGCAGGTCGCCCATGGGCGAGCGCCAGCGCAGTTCCAGACCGGCGCTGGCCACGAGGTACTTGTCCAGTTCTTTACCCATGGTGCGGGAGTCGATGTTGAAACCGGCGTCCACAAAGGGCACGAGGGCGAGGCCCAGTTCCTTTTCAAAGGTCCAGATGTATTCCAGGTTGGCGATACCCATGCGGTCGCCGCCGATCTGGTTGTCATAGGTATAGTTGTTGTCGCGCGGCGACAGGTCCGAATAGGAGTAGCCGCGGATGGTGTCCATGCCGCCCAGCCAGAAGCGTTCGAACACGGGCACGCGCTTGTCGGAGTTTTCAAACACCCCGCCGAGGCGCAGACGCAGATGGAAGGTGTTCTGGGGATTGAAGGACAGGAAGCCCTGCCAGTCGGCCACGGCCTTGATGAAGTTGTCCGTGCCGCCGAGGCCGCCGCCGCCGTATTCCGCCCAGATGCGGCTGATGGTGCCGCGGGTCGGCCTGTCGCGGGCGTCGGTGGTGTCGCGGTTGAGCGACACGGAAACGGCGCTGGTCCAGTTGTCGCCGATGTAGTCGGAGATATAGGGGGTGGTGTCCTCTTCGATGTCGTAGAGCTTGTACCGTTCCAGACGGTAGCCGATGCCGACGCTGGAATATTCGCCGATGGGGTAGGAGAAGCGGATATTGTCGCCCGCCGTGTCCTTGGTGAAGTTGTCCCAGTAGTCGTGCATGTAATAGAGGTCGTTGGCCACGGACAGGTTGGTGTCGTAGACGCGGGGGTTGGTGAACGAAAGGGTGCCGCTGGTACGACGCCACGAGAAGAAGCCCGCCAGTTGCAGCCAGTAGCCGCGACCGAAGAGGTTGCGTTCCATGATGCTGGCGGAAAGGCCCACGTCGTAATACGTGGAGTAGCCGATGCCGCCCATGACGGCGCCGGTATTGTCTTCCTTGACCTTGATCTTGAGGTCGACCTCGTCTTCCTTGCCGGTGGGTACCAGTTCCGTATCCACGGCGGTGAAGTAGCGCAGACGGTTGAGGCGTTCCGTGGAGCGGCGCAGCTTGGCGCCCTCGTACATGTCGCCGTCGCCGAGGCGCATTTCGCGCAGGATGACGTTGTCGCGGGTCTTGACGTTGCCGTCCACGGTGAGGCGGCGGATGAATATCTTCTGCTTCTTGCTGATCTGGTAGCCGACGTCCACCTGCGGCGTGTCGCTGTCGGCGACCTTGAGCAGGCGGGTGTCCACTTCGGCGAAGGCGTAGCCCTGATCCGCGTAGTAGTTGGTCAGGCGCTTGCTGTCTTCCTGCATGACGGACACGGAGAAGTAGCCGTTATCGTCGCGCCAGTTGTCCATCTCCACGATCTTGAGCATGTCCTTTTCCTCGGAGATGACGTCGCCGAGGAACTTGACGTCGCGCACCTTGTACTGGGGACCTTCGTTGACGGTAAAGATGACGTGAATGCCGTCTTCCTTGTATTCCACTTCGGGGGCGGCCACCTGAATATCGACGAAGCCCTGGCTGAGGCCGAAGGCGGCGATGGCGTTGGTGTCGCGCTCAAGGTATTCCTCCTTGAGCACGCCGGAGCCGGTGAACCACGAGAAGATGCCGCGCGTCTTGAGGGCCATGTAGGGATCGAGATCGCCGCGCTTGATCTTGTGGAGGCCGTTGATGGCCACTTCGGTGATGTAGAGCTTGCTGCCTTCGTCCACGGTAATCACGAGCACCGCGCTACGGCCGTCGTTGCGGGGATCGAGGCGGTAGCTTGACTTGGCGAGATAGTAGCCGTCCTTGCGGTAGAGTTCGTTGATTTTCTGGAGGTCGTCGGCGATGAGTTGTTCGTTGAGGACGTTGCCGGACTTGGTGCCCATGGCGGCGAGCACGTCGTCCGTGTCGATTTCCTTGTTGCCTTCCACGATGATGTTGTCGATACGGGGCTTTTCCGACACGGAAAAGACCAGTACGGGCCCTTCCATGAAGGCCTGCACGTCGTTGAAGTAGCCCATTTCCCAGATGCGCTTGACTTCCTCGTTGATGGCGTCGGCGCTGGGGGTGTCGCCCTTGCGCAGGGTCAGGCGCATGAGGATGACGTCGGGGTCCATGACCTTGAGGCCGCGGATCTGGATATCGCCGATGGCGTTGCTGGCGGAACCCATGGGCACAAGGCGGGCCGTGCGGCCCTGTCCGGCCTGTTCGGTGGCGGTGGCGCCCAGTTCCACGGACGCGGACGCGGCCGGAGCGGGGGAGCCTCCGAGGGACGCGGCGGCCTGTCCGGCCAGTTCCGCCGCGCAGGCGCCCAGATCCAGCAGGGAGGAGCGCTCGAAGGCAGCGGGGGCGGCGCGGCCGCCGTCCACCGGCACCAGACGGGTATCCATGGAGAATCCGCCGCCCAGCTGGTTGAAATTGCCGTAGATGACCAGATCCGCCCCGGCGGCCTTGCCCAGCTTGCGGGCCTTGGCCAGATCGATGACGCCGCCCTCGGCGGCGAAGATGGAGCGTGCCCGGCTCATGGGGATGGGTTTGAGGCCCTGTGCGGACAGCTGATCGACGATCTGCTGCGGCACGTCCTGCGCCGCGTTGGGCATTTCGGGGCCTGCGTTGACCTGGAAGGGCAGCACAAGCACCGTCTTTCCTGCGGCGCGCGCCTGTCCGTCCGGGAGGAGCAGCAGGCAGAGCAGCGCCAGCGCCCAGACAAGAGGCCAGTTACGCGTAAGTTTTTTCATATAACGTCCCCGCTCTGAGTTCGAGAGCGCGGCCCATGGAGGCCGCGAGTTCCTGATTATGCGTCACGACGACGAGCGTCATGCCCAGATCGGCGTTGAGGCGGGCCATGAGCTCGCCCACGTGCGCGCCGGTGCTTTCATCGAGATTGCCTGTGGGTTCGTCGGCCAGCAGCACGCGCGGGCGCAGCAGCACGGCGCGGGCAATGGCCACGCGCTGGCGTTCGCCGCCCGACAGGGTGGAAACCTTGCTGCCCGCGCGGTGGGCGAGGCCCACGCGCTCCAGCATGAGGCGGGCTTCCGGCAGCACGTCCTTCAGACGCGCGCCGCCTATGAGCGCGGGCATGGCCACGTTTTCTTCGGCGGAAAATTCCGGGAGCAGGTGATGAAACTGGAAGACGAAACCCAGCGCCGTATTGCGGAAGCGCGCGGTCTCGTCGGGCGTGAGCGAGGCGAGGTCGCGGCCCTCGAACAGGACGGCGCCGTCTGTTGGAGTATCAAGCGCGCCCATAAGATGCAAGAGCGTGCTTTTGCCGGAACCGGAGGTGCCCACGATGGCGAGGCTTTCGCCTTCTTCCACGGTAAAGGAAAGATTCTTGAAAATTTCAAGATTTTCCGGCCCGCTGAAACGTTTGCCCACATCGCGGAATTCATAGATGGCGGTCATGGCTATTCGTAGCGGAGGGCTTCGGCGGGTTCGAGGCGGGAGGCCTGGCGCGCCGGATAGAGGGTGGCGAGGAAGCAGAGCAGCATGGCGCTTGCGCCGATGATCAGCACGTCCGACCAGGTGATGATGATGGGCAGATGATCGAGCGTGTAGACGTTTTCGGGCAGCTTGATGAACTGGTAGCGCTTGAGAGCCCAGCCCAGGGACAAACCCATGGCGTAGCCCAGCATGGTGCCGATGAAGCCGATGATGGTTCCCTGCAGCATGAAGATGCGGCGGATGGTGCGGCGGGTGGCGCCCATGCTCATGAGAATGGCGATGTCGCGGGTCTTTTCCATGACCAGCATGACAAGGGAGGTGACGATGGAGAAGGAACCGATGAGCACCACCATGGTCAGAAGGATGAACATGCCGATCTTTTCCAGCTTGAGCGCGGCAAAGAGGTTGGCGTTCATTTCCATCCAGTGACGCACATAGAAGGGATAGCCCAGCGTGTCGGCCAGTTCGGCCGCAATCTTGTCGGCGGCGAACAGATCGTCGACGGTGATTTCCACGCCGGTCAGGAAGCCGTCGGGAAGGCCGAGCGTGTCGCGCGCGGCGGCGAGGGTGACGAAGGCCAGCGAGGAGTCGTATTCATACATGCCGGTCTTGAAGATACCCCGCACCACGAAGGGACGTATGCGCGGCTTGAAGCCGGAAGCGCCCGATTCGCCCGAGGAGGAGAGCATGTTGACGCGGCTGCCCACGATGAGGCCGAGGCGGCTTGCCAGCTCGTCGCCGATGATGATGCCGGGCGTGCCGTCCCGTTCGAGATCGGCCACGGAACCGGCGCGCAGCTTTTGCAGCATGGTCACTACGGAAGGCGCGCTTTGCGGCTCGATGCCGCGCAGGATGATGCCCTTGACGCCCCGGCCGGAGGAAAGCATCACCTCGCTGTAGATGAAGGGGGTGGCTCCCGTCACGTGCCGGGCTTCCCGGGCGCGTTCGGCCACGTCGGGCGCGTGTTCGAACGCGCCCTGCGTGTGCGCCATGACGATGGCGTGGGCGTTGGCCCCGAGAATCTTGTCGCGCATGTCGGTGGTCAGGCCGTTGTACACGCCCAGCACCACCACCAGCGCGCCGACGCCGAGGCCGACGCCGAGAATCGACATCAGGGAAATGATGTAGATGAACGTCTGCTTGCGCCGGGAAAAGAGATAGCGCAGCGCGACGAAGGATTCAAAGCGCATGCTCATCGACGCCTAGAACTCCGGACGCAGCAGCGGGAAGAGAATGACCTCGCGGATGGAGGCGGAATCTGTCAGCAGCATGACGAGGCGGTCGATGCCCATGCCCAGACCGGCGGCCGGAGGCATGCCGTATTCCAGCGCGCGCAGGAAGTCCTCGTCCATGTTGTGGGCTTCGTCGTCGCCCGCTTCCTTTTCGCGTACCTGATCCTCGAAGCGCAGCCGCTGATCCACCGGGTCGTTGAGTTCGGAAAAGGCGTTGGCCAGTTCGCGCCCCGTGATGAACAGCTCGAAACGATCCGTCAGGCCGGGATTTTCGTCGTTGCGCCGCGACAGGGGCGAAATTTCCGTGGGATAGGCGTAGATGAAATGAGGCTGGATCAGTTTGGGTTCCACGTCGATGTCGAACAGCTTGGCGTGGAGCTTGGGCAGGCTCTCGCTGTCGGCGGCCTTTTCGCCGCGTTCGCGGATGTAGGCCTTGACCTTGTTGTAATCATTGTAGAATTCCGGCGAATGGCCGCCGATTTTCTCCAGCGATTCGTAAAAGGTCATGCGCGTCCAGCGGCCGGGCGTGAGGTCGATCATTTCTCCCTGATAGGGAACGACGGTGGAGCCGCAGGCCACCTGCGCCAGATGCCCCACCAGCTCTTCGGTCAGATCCATCAGGTCCTTGTAGGTGGCATAGGCCCAGTAGAATTCACAGGTGGTGAATTCGGGGTTGTGGCGGGTGTCGATGCCCTCGTTGCGGAAGTTGCGGTTCAGCTCGAAGACCTTTTCAAAGCCGCCCACCAGCAGGCGCTTGAGATAGAGTTCCGGCGCGATGCGCATGTACAGCTGCAGGTCCAGGGCGTTGTGCTGCGTCACGAAGGGCTTGGCCGCGGCGCCGCCCGCGATGGGCTGCATCATGGGCGTTTCCACTTCCATGAAGCCGCGCTCCTCCAGAAAACGGCGGAACTCGCGGACGATCAGGCTGCGCTTCTGGAAGATTTCCCGCGTGCGCGGAGCCACGATCAGATCCACATAGCGCTGACGGTAGCGTGTTTCCGTATCCTTGAGGCCGTGATATTTTTCCGGCAGCGGACGCATGGAGCGCGTGATCAGCTTGACCGTACGGCAGTTGATGGTCAGCTCGCCCGTCTTGGTGCGGAACAGATGACCGGAAATGCCCACGATGTCGCCCACGTCCAGCTTTTTCACCATGCTGTAGACGTTTTCGGGCAGGTCCTCGCGCGTGGCGTAGCACTGGATGTTGCCGCTCTGATCCTGAATGTGAAAGAAAATCACCTTGCCGAAGGATCGCAACGAGACGATGCGGCCCGCAATGGCCACCACGTCGCCCTGCGCGTCCAGCTGTTCCCCTTCCAGCTCGCCGAAGTTTTCCAGCACCCAGCCGATGGAGTGTTCCTTGCGGAAATCGTTCGGGAACAGGGGAACCCCGGCGTCCAGAAGATCGCAGGCCTTGACCACGCGATTCTTGATGACCTCGTTCAGGGCGTCGCGTCTGGCGAACCCCTCAAGCATGGGCATGAAGTAGTCCAGATGGGCGGACTTGGTATTCAACTTGATTTTGGGCTTCTTGCTTTTTTCCCGATCTTCCACGATAGCGCTCCTGGCGGGCCGGCGGCCCGGCAATGCCTTAATATTGAATGGATGAAGATATTCCAAGCGTCCCTCTCCGTCAAGGAGCGCCCGTTCCGCCCCGTCAACCCTTGAAGGCGGGCCGCTTTACGGCTATGGTATCGCCGCCTTACGTGAAACGGACCGTCTTTCCGGCGGCTCGTTCTCCGTCTCTTTCATTTCGACCGTGCCCCCTGTGCGCGGCGTCCGCCCCGCGGGCGATTATGCAAGGAACGCCATGAAAAACTTTACCATTTCCTTCCTGGGCCGCGACTGCCCCGGCGTCGTTGCCACGGTCAGCCGTACTCTCGGCGAATCCGGCTGCAACATCATGCAGCTGTCGCAGACCATCCTTTCCGGCGAGTTCGCGGCCATCTACATCGTGCAGGCCCCGGACAGCCTCGATCCCGAAGCCCTGCGCCGCTCCCTGGCCGTGACGCTCGAGGCGGAAAACATGGATATGTCCGTGCTTGTGCGCCCCGCCACCGAATCGGCCTGGGGCAAGGACGAAGTCTGTCAGCCCTTTGTCGTCACCGCCGACGGCCCCGATCACCCCGGGGAAATCGCCGCCATGAGCCGCGTCTTCGCCCGGCACAACGTCAATATCGAAAGCCTCAAGGCCGTTCTCGGCGAAGGCGGCAGCAATCACGCCCTGTTCGTCTTTGAAGTCATGGTCCCCGATCGCGTGGACCTCGGCCGCCTGCGCCGCGAACTCATCAAGGAAGGCAGCATGCACAACCTGCGCGTCGGCGTGCAGCACCGCGACATCTTCGAGGCCATGCACCGCATCGGCAGCGTGTAGCCCCGGCGAACGCGCCCCGCGCCCCGTCTCCCGCGCGCGTCCCGCCGATGCCGGGCCCGTCCGGCCTTCCGGCGTCATCCCGCGAACATCCGTCCCCGACGGCGGGCACGGCCCCGCCCCGTTCGCCGTCGATGCATGAAGGAATCATACATGCTTTCTGAACGCGAAGTCATCAGCACCCTGAACATGCTGCGCACCGAGCATCTCGACGTGCGCACCGTCACCCTCGGCGTCAGTCTCTTCGACTGCGTGAGTCACGACATCGAGCTGTTCATCGCCAACGTCAAGGACAAGATCCTGCGCCATGCGGCCCAGCTCGTGCGCGTCTGCGACGAGGTGGGCGACAAGTACGGCATCCCCGTGGTCAACAAGCGTATCAGCGTCAGCCCCGTCGCCGTGGTGGCCGCCCCCTTCGGCCCGTCCGGCATGGTGCGCGTCTGCCGCGCCCTGGACGACTGCGCCAAGGAAGCGGGCGTGGATTTCCTCGGCGGCTTTTCCGCGCTGGTGGAAAAGGGCTTCGCCAACGGCGACCGCGCCCTCATCGAGGCCCTGCCCGAAGCCCTGACCACCACCGATCGCATCTGCTCCTCCATCAACGTGGCCTCCTCCCGCAGCGGCATCAACATGGACGCCGTGGCCCTCATGGGCGAACAGATCCGCAAGGTGGCCGAAGCCTCCGCCGATCGCGGCGGCATCGGCTGCGCCAAGCTCGTGGTCTTCGCCAATATTCCGCAGGACGTGCCCTTCATGGCCGGGGCCTATCTCGGCGTGGGCGAACCGGATGTGGTCATCAACGTGGGCGTCTCCGGCCCCGGCGTGGTCAAGAAGGCCATCGACCGCGCGCTCGGCGCGGGCGTCAACGCCCAGGGCCAGCCCCTGACCCTGCTCGACATCGCCGAAGTCATCAAGCGCACCGCCTACAAGGTGACGCGCGTGGGCGAAATGATCGGCACCGAAGTGGCCCACCGCCTCAATCTGCCCTTCGGCGTCGCCGACCTCTCCCTTGCCCCCACGCCCGCCGTGGGCGACAGCGTGGGCGAAATCTTCCAGAGCGTCGGCCTCTCCAGCATCGGCGCGCCCGGCACCACCGCCGTGCTGGCCATGCTCAACGACGCCGTCAAGAAGGGCGGGGCCTTCGCCTCCTCCTCCGTGGGCGGCCTCTCCGGCGCGTTCATCCCCGTTTCCGAAGACTCCAGCATCGAAGCCGCCGCCACCTCCGGCCTCCTCAGCCTCGAAAAGCTCGAAGCCATGACCAGCGTCTGCTCCGTGGGCCTCGACATGATCGCCATCCCCGGCGATACCCCCGCAACCACCATCGCGGGCATCATCGCCGACGAAATGGCCATCGGCATGATTAACCACAAGACCACCGCCGTGCGCGTCATCCCCGTGCCCGGCAAGGGCGTGGGCGAGGAAGTCTCCTTCGGCGGCCTCCTCGGCAAGGCCGCCATCATCCCCGTGCCCAGGGGCGACGCCTCCGGCTTCATCCGCCTCGGCGGCCGCATCCCCGCCCCGATTCATAGTCTGAAGAACTAAAGGGAGTTGCTTTTTCGGGGGGAAGGAAACCCCCTTGGCTAGCGCACAAGGGTGTTTCCTTCCCCCCGGCCCCCCATCCTTCCCCCAACGCGCTTTATCATGAAGGTGAAACGCTCTAGATGTAGAGTGTCAACACGTTGTTCACCCTCCGTTCAGGCATGACGCTG
>CAJMRA010000079.1 GCA_905215675.1 uncultured bacterium
AAAAAGGTGAAAACGCGAGGCGGCGGCACAGCGCCGCCCGGCCCGAAGTGAGCGGGAAAACCGCGTTTTTTCCGCAAAACGACAGGCCGTATGGTTTGAAACGCGCAGCGTTTCAAACTGAAATTGCTCAAGAAGGCGCGGCCCTCGTCGGTAAACGGAAAAAAGCATTGACGCCACGCCCTTGCCCATTGCAACATGAACGGCATTCCTGTCGTCGGGCGTCGGGATGCCGACAGGAGACGTTCCTGCCGGGCAGGCGGAAAGCCGGACACCGTTTTTTTCCGTCCGTATGGGAGACTCCAGGTGTACGATCAAATTTTGGATGAAATTCCAGAACTTATTTATATTGTTGAAGATGGAAGCTATAATCTCCTGTACGCCAACAAACCTTTGCAGGACATTATCGGAGATCACGACTATCAGGGCAAGAAATGCTATGCCTATCTGCAGGGCTTTACCCAGCCCTGTCCGTTCTGCATGCGCGACAAGCTGACAAGGGAACAGTTTCATGTCTGGGAACATTATAACGACAAGCTGAATCGTTATTACCAGATCAAGGAAAAGCTCATTCTCTGGCAGGATCGGGAAGCCCGGCTGGAAATCGCCTTCGACATCACCGAGGGGACCCGGCAGCGCAAGCAGCTGGTATCGGCCCTGAGCACCGAAAGTTTCATTGCCCAGTGCGCCCGCACGCTGTACGAGAACGACGATCTTGCCTCGGCCATGAGCGAGGTGCTGAGCATGCTCGGTTCCCAGTGCTCGGCGGAAAGGACGCGCATTTTCGAGCTGCTGGGAACGCCCCTGGAGGTTGCCGTCGGCGAAGACAATGTGGCCATGAAACTGGCGGGGCGCGAAATCCGCTGCACCTATGAATGGCTGCATCCCGAAAAGGCGGGAACGGCGCTGGGCAATCCCTTTGCCAACCTGCCCATGGAAGCCTTTCGCGAATGGCTCCCCCTGTTCCGCCGACACCGGCCGGTCATCATCAATTCCCCGGATGAGCTGGAAGACAGGCAGTCGGCCATCCGCACCATGATGATCGAGGGCGGCATACGCTCCCTGCTGGCGTTTCCCCTGAGCCTTGATCACCGCTATATCGGCGCGTTCAGCATCATCAACTTTGATCCGCAGGCCATGAAGGACGCGTACGGCGTTCTGGATACGCTGAACTATTTTCTTGCTTCCGCCATTCTGCGGCGCAATACCCTGCAGGAGCTGGAAAGAATCAGCCTGATGGATCGCCTGACCGGGCTCTATAACCGTAACGCCCTGATTCATCATGCCGAGCATCCGCCGCGGGGCAGCGTCGGCATCGTCTATCTCGACCTCAACGGCCTCAAGGTAGTCAACGATACGGAAGGGCATACCAGGGGCGATGAGATGCTCCGCACGTCGGCGCGCCTGTTGCAGGAGCATTTCCCCCGGGCCCGCTGCTATCGCGTGGGCGGCGACGAGTTCGTGGCGCTCTGGCACGGCGTCGGCGACAAGGAATTTACGGCGGCCGCGGATGCGCTGCGGGAAACCTTCGGCAGCGGCAAGGTCGTCAGCGGGGCCGTCGGGGCCATCTGGAGCGAGACGGCGGATCGCCTGATGGAAAATATCAGTACGGCGGATGCCCAGATGTACAGCGCCAAGAAGGCCTATTATCGCCGCCAGATTCGCCCCGGCATGACGGAGCGCCGTATCGACGACGCCGTGCTTGCCCTGGCCAGTGAGGCCCGGGTGCGTCATTCGCTGAGGAACGGCGAATTCCGCCCCCGCTGGGCCCTGCGCAACGAAACCCCCAACCATACTTTTTCCAGCCTGCTGCTGGAAGCGGACTTCATCCAGAACGACACGACCTTTGATCCCGGCGTGTTTCTGAGCATTCTGGAAGAAGCCGGACATACCCACCTGCTGGATCGGTTCCTGTTCTTCTGCGCCTGCCGTCGTCTGGCCTCGTGGAAGAAGGATCATATTCCGGGCGTTCCCATACATCTTTTCCTTTCCACGCATACCCTGCGCCGCCCCCAGACGCTGCGCGACATGGACAGGGAACGCCGCGCCATGAATGTTTCCGCGGACCAGCTGCGCCTGCATCCGCTTACCCGGATCAGCGATGCGGCCGGTCGCGACGGCGTCGCCCTGTTGCGCTCCATGGGATATTGCTTCGGCGACGCCCCTGATCCGGCGCTACCGGAGCTGGATACCTTCCTGGCCGCCGGACTCAAGGCGCTGAATCTGGATGAGAGCGGCGCGCGCAATCTGCTCAGCCATCCTCACGCCGTCAGTCTGCTGCGGCTGCTGCTGAGTCTCTGCCGCACGGACGAAGCGCCGGTAAAGCAGCATTTCTGCCTGAACTGCGATCGTATCGCCCTGCCGTCGCCCCGGGCGTTTTCCGATCAGGAACTGGACTGCTTCATGGCGCGGCGGCGTGGGAAATAGCGCGTTTTCCCTTTGAAAAGGAAAATGCGAGGCGGCACGCGCGCCCGGCCCGAAGCGAGCGGGGAAACTCGTTTTTCCGCGAAACGACAGGCCACAGGGGAAGCGCAAAGCGTTTCAACCCGAAAATGCTCCAGACCCTTCCCCGCAGCGTCAGAAATGCGACTGTTCCTTTCTTTTTTTATAAAAAATATATAAAAACAATGCCTTATAAATGAGGCATGTTTTTTGCTTCCTCCTGTCATGGAAAGAACGCTCCGCGTTCCGCCGTTCGTTCGCCCCGGCGTCGGGTTCCGTTGCGCGACAGCAACGATCCGGGGGCGTACGATTCCGCCATCGATATCCACGACCCGGACGGCGCATGTCGTCACGGCGATGACATTTCCGTCGCCGGCCATTCCCTGCCGGTAACGGAGGAGGCGTCATGAATCATTCCATTTTTACCGTATCTCCTTCAGTGGACGACAAGAAGAGTCTTCCCTCCGCCGCCAGGGGGCAGAGCCGTCAGGGCGGCATGGCCACGTTTGCCAACATCATGGCCACAGCCAGAGAAAAAGGCGCCCGGAACGCGGCGACGGATAATTCCCGTCTCGTGCTGGCCGGACGCAATCCCAGCGATGTGGCGCGCGCGCACGTCTTCGGCAAGGCGCAGGCGGACATGCGCCGTACCAATGCCCTGGAGCGTCTCGCCGATACCATGAGCCCCGACGGTACGTCGCCGCTGGCGCTGGCCGGGGGCATGAATACGGCGCGGCAGTTGCAGAACATGGCCGCCATGGGGGACATCTCCATGCCGGAAAACGGACTTCGGACCATCCGGGAACTGCAACGGTGCGACTATATCCGAACCCGTACGGTGACGGACAGCGCCCGCCATCAGGCGCGCGTCGCGTCGCTGCGCCGACGTCGCAACCGGGACGACGACGGCGGCGAAGGCATCGGCGGCCTTTCGGCGCAGTTCGAGTCCGGCAGCGAAGGCATAGCCGCCATCGGCTATGATCGCACCGGCGGCACATCCTACGGCAAATATCAGATTGCTTCGCGCGTGGGCAGCATGACGGCCTTCCTGAACTTCCTTGACGAGGAAGCGCCGGACATCGCGGAACGTCTCCGTTCCGCGGGCCCTGCCAATACCGGCAGCCGCAAGGGCGCCATGCCCGAAGAATGGCGCGCCATCGCCGCCGAACAGCCTGACCGCTTCGGTTCGTTGCAGGAAAATTTCATTCTGGAAAGCCACTACAAGCCCGCGCTGGAAGGTATCGGCGAAAATACGCGCCTTGACGTCAACCGTCTTTCCAAGGCCATGCGCGAAGTCATCTGGAGCACGGCCGTGCAGCACGGTCCCGCAGGCGCGGCCCGTCTCTTCGGCAAGGCCGACGATCTGAGCGGCGCTGCTGACGGCGGCTATGAAAAGCGGCTGATCCGCAACCTGTATGCCCTGCGCGCCGGACAGTTCGGTTCCTCGGATGCCGGAGTGCGCGCCGCCGTGGGCAACCGCTTCAAGAAAGAGGAAGTCCTGGCCCTCAATATGCTGGGCGGCGACGGTAACAACCGCAACCTCGCTTAGGGCGTGCTATCGTTGAAACGATACCATGCTCTGAAAACGCTCTAAAAATATTGCAAGGCATGGGAAAGGCCCCGGAAGTGGAAATACTTCCGGGGCCTTGTCTATTAAGGGTCAGGATCGATCCTGGTTCTTGCGATCCAGTTCTTCCTGAAGCCGGGTATGGGCGACGGACATGAAGAGCTTCACCCGGTTGAGCTGGTTGGCAAGGCTGCTGCCGGGGTCGTAGTCCACGGCCATGAGGTTTGCCTTGGGACGCTGGCGTTTGAGCTCCTTCATGACGCCCTTGCCGGTGATGTGATTGGGCAGACAGCCGAAGGGCTGGAGACAGAGGACGTTGTTGACGCCGTGATCGATGAATTCCAGCATTTCCGCGGTCAGCAGCCAGCCTTCCCCGGCCTGATTGCCGCAGGAAACGATGCCTTCGATACTTTGCGCAAGATCGGAAATGCGGGCCAGCGGCAGGAAGGGGCTTCCTTCCAGCGCCTTGCGCATATGCCGACGCAGCGATTCCACGCGCTTGACGACAAGCCAGCTGCTCAGCGCGGGCAGGAATTTGCCGCCCAGATGCCGCCAGCTGTAAACCGGATCGAGGAAACAGTAGAGGAAGAAATCCGCCAGATCGGTGGATACGGGTTCGCCGCCTTCCTCCATGATGCTGCGCACGACGTGATTATTGGCGTCGGGGTGATACTTGAGCAGAATCTCGCCCACGATGCCGACCTTGGGCCGGGGGATGCCGTCCAGCGGCACGGCCGCGAAATCCTGCACGATGTCGCGCATATGGCGCTTGAACTGGCCGATATCGCCCGCGGCAATGACGGTGCGCGCCCGCGCGATCCAGTCCGACAGCAGATCGTCGGCCGTACCCCGGTGCGCTTCGTTGGCGCGTACGTGCATGCTGACGCGTTGCAGGATGTCGCCGTAGAGGCAGGCGACAATCAGCTTCTGGAAGAGCGACAACGACATTTTGAAACCCGGTTGTTCCGCCACGGAGGCGCTGGTCAGGGCCAGCACCGGCACATTGGGGAAACCGGCTTCGCGCAGGGCCTTGCGCAGCAGCGCCGTATAGTTGCTGGCGCGGCACGGGCCGCAGGTCTGCGCCAGCATCAGGGCCGTGCGTTCCGTGTCGTAATCGCCGCTGCGCAGGGCTTCCAGCAGCTGGCCGATAACGACGATGGCCGGATAGCAGGCGTCGTTGTGCACGTAGGCGAGACCGGTTTCTATGGCCTGCGGACTGACGGACGGCAGCACGGCGAGACGGTAGCCCTCGCTGGTGAAGGCGCTCTCGATGATGCGGAAGTGCAGGGGGGCCATCTGCGGCGCAAGAATCGTATAACTTTCCCGCATGGCTCCGGTAAAGACGGGGACGAGCGGGCCGGACGGCGAGGGAGCCGGCGCGGCCCTGTTTTCCTCCCGGCGTTCCCGCACGGCGGCCAGCAGGGAGCGGATACGGATACGCGCCGCGCCCAGCGAAGCGCCTTCGTCGATTTTGATCAGGGTATGCAGGCGATGGCCTTCGGCCAGGGTTTCGGCTACCTGATCGCTGGTGATGGCGTCCAGCCCGCAGCCGAAGGAGGTCAGCTGCACCAGTTCCAGCAGGGGATTGTTGCGCACGAGCGCCGCCGCCCGGTACAGGCGGGAGTGGTAGCGCCACTGGTTGACGACCCGCAGGGGTTCGTCCAGCGAGCCGAGATGCGCGATGCTGTCTTCGCTCAGGACGGCCGCGCCCAGCGAGGCGATATATTCCGGCAGGCCGTGGTGCACGGCCGGGTCCACATGGTAGGGACGACCGCAGAGCACGATGCCGAGGCCTCCCGTGCGTTCCACTTCCGCCAGCACGCGTTCACCCTCGGCGCGCAGGGCCGCGCGGTAGTTCTCCTGCTCCTCTTCCGCCGCCCTGACGGCGGCGCGCAGTTCGTTTTTGGGAATATCCAGCAGTTCGTGCAGGACCTGCACCAGCTTGTCCGGCGCGGCCAGCGAGACGAAGGGCGTATACAGCTCCGTGCCGCTTTCGCGCAGTTCGTCGGTATTGAGGCGAATGACTTCGGGATAGCCGGAGACGACGGGGCAGTTGTAGCGGCTGTCTTCCGAGAGGCTTTCGCGCGGCAGACAGGGGTAGAAAATGCGCCTGACGCCCTGCCGGATCAGGGCGGTCACATGGCCGTGCGCCATCTTGGCCGGGTAGCAGACCGTCTGCGAGGGCATGGAGGAAAGGCCGAGATCAAAGACGTCCTTGCCGGATGTGGGGGACAGCTCCACGCGAAAGCCCAGCGTGGTGAAGAGCGTGAACCAGTAGGGGTAATGCTCGTACATGTTGAGCACGCGCGGAATGCCGATGCGTCCGCGCGGCGCGTTTTCCTCCGGCAGGGGCTCGTAGTCGAACAGGCGCTTGTTCTTCCAGGCGTACAGGTTGGGCATGGGTTTCGTCTGGCGGCCGTCCGGCTGCTCGTAACGGGCGCCGCCGCGCTCGCAGCGGTTGCCGGAGACAAACTTCCGGCCGTTGGAAAAGGTATGCAGCGTCAGACGGCAGTGATTGCCGCAGCCGCGACAGCGCAGCTGGCGTGTGGTGGCCGACAGGGAGCGCAGCGCGTCCGCCTGCATGGGCGGCGGCGCGTCGCCCTCGTGACGTTCATGGCGGCGCAGGGCCAGCAGGGCCGCGCCGTAAGCGCCCATGAGACCGGCGATATCGGGGCGGAAGACCTCCCGGTTGAGAAGACGTTCCATGACGCGCAGCAGGGCGTCGTTCATGAAGGAGCCGCCCTGTACAAGAACCTTGTCGCCCAGTTCCTCGGGGCTGCGCAGCCGCAGCACCTTGTAGAGCGCGTTGCGGATGACGGAATAGCACAGTCCGGCGGCGATATCGCCGATTTCCGCGCCTTCCTTCTGGGCCTGCTTTACCTTGGAATTCATGAAGACCGTGCAGCGGGAGCCGAGATCCACGGGATGGGCGGCAAAAAGGGCCGCCTGCACGAAGTCGTTCATGCTCAGATTGAGGCTTTGGGCGAAGGTCTCGAGAAAGGCACCGCACCCGGCGGAACAGGCTTCATTGAGCGTGACGCCCGCGATGCAGCCGTTGTGGGCCTTGAGGCACTTCATGTCCTGTCCGCCGATATCGATGACATAGGTGGCGTCGGGGACAAGACGGCAGGCGGCCTTGAGATGGGCGACGGTTTCCACTTCGGTGAGATCGGCGCCGAGGGCCGCGCGGGCCAGACCGGCTCCGTAGCCGGTGGACGCGCAGCGTTCGATCCATGCGGCGGGACTGCCGTCTTCCTTGCGGGGCAGCGAGTCTATGAGGTCGGCCACATAGGGGAGCAGTCCGGCAAGCGGGTCTCCCTGATTGCGGCGGTACCAGGTATCCAGTACGGCGCCGTCGGCATCGACCAGAACGGCCTTGATGGTGGTGGAGCCGAGATCGACGCCGAGGAAGAGCGGCCCGCGCGCGTCCTGCTTGGCACGGCGGGGGACGGCGTCGCTTTCGTGGCGCAGGCGGAACAGATCATAGTCCGTTGCGGAACTGAAAAGGGGCGGCAGCGCCGGGGCGCGTTCGTCCTCCGCCCGGCGGGTGCGCGCGCGTTCCGTGAGTTCCGTGAGGGAAAGCAGGGGCGAGGCGACCGGTCGGGGCAGATGGGGCAGGGGCAGCAGACTCAGGGCCGTACCCATGGCCACGATATAGTGGGCGTCGGGGATATCGACCACCTCGTCGGGAGAGAGCTCCAGCGTCTCGATGAAGCGGGCGCGCAGCTGGGGCAGAAAATGCAGCGGGCCGCCGAGGAAGGCCACGTTTCCCTTGATGGGATGGCCGCAGGCGAGGCCGCTGATGGTCTGTTCCACGACGGCCTGAAAGATGGAGGCCGCCAGGTCTTCCCGGGCCGCGCCCTCGTTGAGCAGCGGCACCACGTCCGTCTTGGCGAAGACGCCGCAGCGGGAGGCAATGGGATAAATCTGCTTGTGGCGGGCGGCAAGTTCGTCCAGACCCGCGGCGTTGGTATGCAGCAGGACGGCCATCTGATCGATAAAGGCCCCCGTGCCTCCGGCGCAGGCTTCATTCATGCGCAGGTTGTCGGCGCCGTCCTTGAAATAGAGAATCTTGGCGTCCTCGCCTCCCAGTTCCACGGCGACGTCGGTATGCGGAGCCATGTAGGAGATGGCGCGGGAGGTGGCCAGAACTTCCTGCACGAAGGGAAGCTCCAGCGCGTGGGCAAGGTTGAGGGCTGCGGAGCCGGTCATGGCGGCACGTACCTTCAGCGCCGGATGGCGTTCCTGCAAGCCTTCCAGCAGAGTGAGCAGGGTTGAGCGCACGGCGGCCCCATGCCGCATGTACCGGGCGTCAAGCAGAGTGCCCTTGCTGTCGATGAGCGCCAGCTTCACGGTCGTGGAACCTGCGTCCAGCCCCAGGAACAACGCTTCTTCCATCCTTGCAAATTCTCCTGTTTGTCGTAATTGTCCCGCCGCCTTTTTCCTGCCGCCCACGGAGGAGGCGGCGTGCCGCGTCGTGCAGGAACCCGCGGTTCCGTGCGTACCGTCAGCGGCGCGGCGGAACCGCCCTCTCTCTCCCGAAGTTCCTACTATACGTTTTTTTTTACGTAGGGGGAAGGCCGGAACGGGAAGCTCCTGCGGACTGTTCCGGGCAGGGGCTTCCTTTTTCTGTCTTCTGGAACAATTTCAGTTTGAAACGCTGCGCGTTTCAAACCATACGGCCTGTCGTTTCGCGGAAAAAACGCGGTTTTTCCGCTC
>CAJMRA010000080.1 GCA_905215675.1 uncultured bacterium
AAACGACAGGCCGTATGGTTTGAAACGCGCAGCGTTTCAAACTGAAATTGCCCTAAGGTAAAACGCTCCAAAAAGAGAGGGGGGACGGAATCCCCCCTCGTCATGCGTTTATTCGGGACGTTGCGGCTTGCCTTCGATATTGGCGGCCTTGGATGTGGCCATGACGTAGATTTCGTGCGGATCCAGAATCAGGATGACGGAACCGTCGCCCATGATGGTGGCGCCGGAAATCCCCTTGAGATCCCCGAGATAGGCCCCCAGCGGCTTGATGACGATTTCCTGACGTTCCAGCAGCCGATCCACGACAAGGCCCAGACGGCGATCGTTGTCGTGAATGACCACGACGGACAGGACTTCCGGCAGGGGATCCGTTCCCGGAAGTTCCAGCATTTCCGAAAGTTCCACGATACCGAGGACTTCCCCGCGCAGCGTCACGGCCTTGCGTCCCTTGACGTCCGTAAGGCGTTCCGCTTCGATCTTGGTCGTTTCGGAAACGGCGTCCAGAGGTATGGCATAGGTCTGACCGGAAACATTGACCATCAGGGCGTCGATGATGGCCAGGGTGAGCGGCAGGCTCAACGTAAAGCGCGTCCCCTTGCCGACTTCGGTATACGTATTGACGCTGCCCTTGAGGTTTTTGATATTGGTGCGCACCACGTCCATGCCGACGCCGCGCCCGGAAATATCCGTGATTTTTTCGGCGGATGAAAAGCCGGGATGGAAGATGAGTTCCACAGCTTCGCGATCGTCAAGCTGGGCGGCTTCCTCGCTGCTCATGATCCCCTTGTTGACGGCCACTTCGCGCATCTTTTCGGGATCGATCCCCTTGCCGTCATCTTCGATTTCAATGGCAACGGAGTTGCCCTTGTGGAAGGCGCGCAAGGTGACTTTGCCCTTGGGCGGCTTGCCTGCGGCAATGCGCACGGCCTCCGGTTCGATACCGTGGTCGACGGAATTTCGGATCAGGTGAACCAGAGGGTCGCCGATGGCTTCCACGACGCTCTTGTCCAGTTCCGTTTCTTCCCCTTCCATGATGAGGTCCACTTCCTTGCCGCTCTTGCGGGAAAGGTCGCGCACCAGGCGGGGGAAACGGGAAAAGACCGAGGATACGGGCACCATGCGCACTTTCATGATGGTGTCCTGCAAATCGTCGGAGATACGGGCCATGGCGTAGGTCGTTTCGGAAAGACTCTGCGCCACCTGGGAAATGTCCACATCGTCGCCGCTGTCTTCCAGAGAACGGGCAATCAGCGAGTAGCGGTTCCGGTTGATAATCAGCTCGCCGATGAGGTTCATGAGATGGTCCAGCCGTTCGTGGTCCACACGAATGGAGGAACTCTTCTGCTGATGTTCGGCGGGGCTGGGGCTTGCGGCAGGCTTCGCCGCCGCCCGTGCCGCGGGCTTTGCCGGCGCGGGCTTGGGAGCCGGAGCCGCCGCAGGCGCCGCTGCGGCAGGTGCGGGCTTGGGAGCCGGGGACGGCGCGGCTGGCGCGGGCTTTGCCGGCGCGGGCTTGGGAGCCGGAGCCGCCGCAGGCGCCGCTGCGGCAGGTGCGGGCTTGGGAGCCGGGGACGGCGCGGCCGCCGCGGGCTTCGCTTCCGAAGCGGCTTCCGCCTTGGCGGGCGCTTCTTCCGCGGGCTTGTCCGCTCCGGCGCGCAGATGTTCCACCGCCGTTTTGAACATGTCTTCGATGATGGCCACTTCCTGACTCAGAAGATCAACCATCAGGCCGAAGTCGATATTGTCGTTGCGCCCCTGATTGACGATGCCGGCCGTGCGCTCCGCGTAAATCTTGAGATCGTTTTCACCGACGAAATTGCAGGCGTTCTTGATGGCGGTGAGGCAGCGGAAGAGGGCGTCGATGGATTCCTTGTGACTGCCGTCGGACTCCAGCGTTTTCAGGGCGGCATGAATGATCTCAATCTGCTGCTGTACCGTGAGACGGAAGGTCTCGACATCGTCGGATTCCGATCCCACGGGAATGATGGTCGGCGTCGCCACCGGAGCGGGAGCTTCGGCGGGCTGCTGTTCGGCAGGCGCTGGAGCGCTGCCGCGTCCCAGTTCCTTGGGCAGCGAAAACGGTTCGCCGTTGATGGCGTGACGCAGCTGTTCGACAATGACGCCGGCATCTATGGGCGTCACCTGTCCGCTGCTGACGTCGATACGCTGGACAAGGCCTTCCATGACGTCGACAACCAGCAGAAGAAGGTCGATGAGGTCATGCGACGGCGTGATTTTTTCCTGGCGGATGTTGTTGAGCAGGGTTTCCGCTTCATGCGTCAGGGCGTTGAGGTCATTGTAACCGATAATTCCGCTGTTTCCCTTCATGTTGTGGAAATAGCGGAACAGGTCGTTGACCAGGGCGTCCTGTTCGCTCTTGGGTTTTTCTTCCAGCTCCAGCAGACCGGTATTGAGGCTGGCGATGATGTCGCAGGATTCGTCGATGAAATCCTTCAGGTGCCCTTCGCCGAAGGCCGTCAGGGAATAGGTCGGAAGAACGGGAAGGGAGGCGATCCATTCCTTGCTCGTCATGGGCGCGGGCGCGGAACCGTTGTCCGGCGCTGCGGGAGCCACGACGGCGGGCGCAATCTCCACCGGGGCTTCGGCGGGCGCGGCAGCTTCCGCCGGAGTCGTCTGTTCTTCCGCCGGAGGAATGACCTCTTCCGCCGGTGCGGCATCAGCCGGGGCTGCCTCGGCAGCCGCCGGAGCCGGTTCCGCCGCCGGAGCGGCGGCCGTCTTTTCCCCGGCCATGATGGCGTCGATCTGCTCAATGATATGGTCGGTTTCCACATCCCCTTCGGTATTGGAGTCTTCGAGATTCTCGATCATCTGGCGCAGCGCGTCGGTGGATTCGAGAATGATATCCATGATGTCGGGAGTGACGACCATCGCCCCCTTGCGCAGTTCGTCGAGAATGTTTTCCGCCTTGTGCGCAAGCTTGTTGATGCGGTTGAGGCCGAGGAAGCCCGAGGCTCCTTTCAGGGAGTGCATGGGGCGGAAAATATCATTCAGCAACGCGAGGTTGTCCGGAGTTTTTTCCAGCTCCAGGAGATTGGGCTCGATGGTTTCGAGATGCTCCTTGGCTTCGGCAATAAAATCTGCAAAAAGTTCCGGATCAAAAAAATCTTGGCTCATACCATACCTTCGCTTTACTCAAGAATCGCCCCGCCGGGCTAAGAACTCTTATCGGTTAGCCCAGAAGCATCTTTATATTCCGCACCATTTTTTCCGGTTGGGCGGGCTTGACCATATAGAGGTTGGCCCCGATGTTGAGACCCGTCTGAATATCCTTTTCCTGTCCTTCCGTTGAAAGGACGATGATGGGGATATCCTTGTAGGCATCCTGCATGCGGATATTTTTGATGAACGTAAAACCGTCCATACGCGGCATGTTGACGTCAGATACGATGAGATCTACGGGGTCAAGATTGTACAGCTTTTCCATGGCGTCGAGGCCGTCCTCTGCCGTGCTGACCTTGAAGCCTTCCGCCTTCAGCACGAAGGCGACAAGGTTGCGAATGGTTTTGGAGTCGTCAACGACCAAGATATGCTTGCCCATGATGAACCTGCCTGTAGGAAATCTAGATAGTCTTTAGTTTCAATTCGCCCTGTTGGCAAGAGGTTTCCTCGGCCTCGGCGGTACTAGCCCAGCTTGCGATAGACGATGGTTCCGGTGTGATGCTCGGGTTTGAACGCGCGGGAGATGTTGTGCAGGGACTCGGAATGCCCGATCAGCAGCATGCCGTTGGGCTCCAGGTTGTCGTAGAAGGCACCAATAACCTTTCGTTTCATCTCATCGTCAAAATAGATGATAACGTTACGGCAAAAAACGATTTGGGATTTTTCCACGCGCCGCAGCTGGTCCCTGTCGCTCAGGTTGATTTGACCAAAGGATACCAGGCGTTTCAGGGATGGGTTGATCTTGTAGGTCGTTCCTTCCTTGGTGAAATAGGTTCGAATGATTTCCGGCGGCGTCGTGCGCAGGGCATATTCGTTGTAGACGCCCCGTCGGGCCGCTGCCAGCACGGCTTCGGAGAGGTCGTTGGCCGTAATCTTGATGTCCCAGGAAGAAATTTCGCCTTTCAGCACCTCATGCAGGATGATTGCCAGCGTATAGGGTTCTTCCCCGGTGCTGCATCCGGCGGACCAGATGCGGATGCGTTTTCTTCCGCTCTGACGGCAGGCGGCGATGACCTCGCCGAGGACGTAGTCCTGAAAGACCTTGAGCTGCGGAGGATTACGGAAGAAGCTCGTTTCGTTGGTCGTGACGACTTCGAAGAGCTTGTTCAGTTCCTCGCGGCGACCGGCATCGAACCGCAGGTAGTTGTAGTATTCCGAATACGATTTGAGGTTCAGATCCTTGATGCGGTTCGAAAGACGGTTTTCCACAAGGTATTTGCGGTTTTCCGCAATAAAGATGCCGCATTGCTGGTAAATGAAATCGCGGAGCTGAATGAATTCCTCATCCGTAATCTGCAAGTCCTTGCGGAATGGCGTTGTTGTTGCCGTCGTGGCCGTCGCCGGCCGGGAACGGAATCCCGGCTGACTGATTCCTCCTGTTGCCGCGGTTCCCTGCGCCGACGAGGGACGGAAGAGCGAGCCGAACGACGTCGGCTTGCCGCCGTCAATGGCGCTGTTGGTGGACCGGAAGGGCGAGGAGGGCGTTTCGCCGCCCGCATCCTTTTTCAGGAGCGCCGTAGGGCGGAACGTGGGCTGTCCCAGGCGTGACGACAGGGGCGTTGTTCCCGTCCCGGTCTTCTGCGCGCCGAAGGCGGGCGTCTGCGCGGTTGTCTTCCCGAACGAGGACGGTCCGCCCGTTGTGCCGGTCGTCGTGACGGGCTTGCCGAAAGGAGAGGTCGGCGTGCCGAACGCGCTTGTCGCCGGTTTTGACGACAGGGAACCCGCCGTGGAAGGCGTCGTGCCGGCGGTCGTTCCCGGCGTCTTGCCGAAAGGCGAAGACAGGGGCGGCGTCGGCTTGCCGAAGGGCGACGTGGGTGATGTCGTCGGCTTGCTGAAAGGCGACGGCGACGCAGGTGTCGCTGGTTTGCCGAAAGGCGACGCGGGTGACGTCGTCGGCTTGCCGAAGGGCGACGTGGGCGAGGAAAGCGCCGATTTGGAAAATGGATTGCCGGCGCCCGTCTGGCCGGTCTGCTGGGGAGACGTCGCTCCCGCAGGCTTGAGCGTCGGAGTTGCAAAGCGGGAGGAGAAGTTGTTCGTTCCCGTCTTGCCGCCGAAGGGCGAGGACGGCGTGCCGCCGCCGGAAATGCCGGTTTCCCGAGTGTTTGTCGTGCTTGTTGACTCGCCCGGCTTTGGCGGAAAGAGCGAGCTGTTGGAAGAAGGGCTCATGACACCTACTCCTGCTCGGCCTGAATGGCGGCAACGGCTTCCGCTGCGGCATGCTGGATTTCCGGGTCTTCGTGGTCCATCATTTCCAGCAGGACACTGAAGGCGACATTGCCTCCGATTTTTCCGAGAACTTCGATAATTTTGAAGGTCAGCATCGGACTGGCGTTTTCCAGCATGCCGGCAAGCGTCGGAACGGCCTCGGCCACCCTGTTGGCGCCGAGCGCTTCCACCGCACGGATGCGCACCCAGTCGTTTTCGTCATGAAGCGCCGTAAGCAGCCGGGGAACGACCGCCGGCGTCCCGATCTGCCCCAGCAGATTGACCAGGGCCACGCGGACATTCTTGTTTTCGTCATACATGCGCGGCAACAGGCGGGGCAGGTAGCGTTCCGCCTCCACGCCCAGGTTGAGAAAGGCTTCCACGGCCATCTGCCGAACATTGGCGCTCTGATCCTCAAGGGCTTCCGTCAGTTCCGGCAGGTTTTCCTCCACGCTGTAGCGTCCCAGGGCATAGACGGCCATGAGGCGCTGCATGTCGTCGTCGCTGTGAAAGCGTTCCTTGAAGCGGGCATTCAGGCGCGGGCTGTGCAGGTTGATGCAGGCTTCGAGCGCCATTTCCTTGACGTCGACGAGATGGTGATCCAGCTGGCTGAAAACCACGTCTTCCGCTTCGGGACTGCCGTGCTGATTGCCGAAGAAAATGATGGCGCTTTTCAGCATTTCAGAGTCTTCGCACCGCGCGATTACGTCCAGGAAGAACTGGGCGTCATCCAAGGAACCCAGCTGGGCGACTTCCGAAACGGCGGCCCTCTGGAGCTCTTCTCCCAGTTCCCAGAAGATGGACTTGATTTCTTCCACCGGGCGGTGATCGTCCATCAGCTGACAGGCTTCCATGGCGATCATGATCTGCTGTTCGTCATGGCTGCGCAGCGCGTCCCGGATGACGTCGTTATAGCCTATGGAGGCCAGCGTGCGGATGACGGCCTCGTACAGGTCGGCATTCTGCTCGGGATCAAGGCGGGCGGCCAGCATCATGACGGCCTTGGTCGCTTCCTCGTGTTCCATGAAGCTGACGCCCTGAAGGGCGGCCATCAGAATATCTTCATCATTATCGGTCAGCGCGTCCAGCAGATAGACGCGCAGGCGCTCCTGCATCTTGGGCGCCAGCAGGGACAGGGATTGTCCGCCCAGAATCTGAACAATGGCCTTGACCGTTTTGTGCCGCAGGGCCACGCTGACATTTTCCAGGGATTTGAACAGCAGGGGGATGGTCTTGATATCGCCCATGCTGCCCAGCGCGTCGATAATGGCGGAGCAGACCAGGGGAGAGGCCGTGGGCAGGGCCTGCACAAGGGCGGTGACGGTGCGTTCGTCGTTGATTTTCGTCAGGGCTTCGACAACGGCAAATTGAACCCATTCCTCGTCGTTCATGGCCTTGCGCAGGCTGTCGACGGTTTCGGGATAGCCCAGATTGCCGAGGCTGACGGCGGCCTGATAGCGCACATTGACTTCCGGGTCTTTCAGCAGCGCCTCGCACAGCAGCTGTCCCGCCTCCCGGGACGTGCTGTGCCCGAGAATATCCGAAATGAAGATGCGGATATCCGGGTCGTCGTCGTGCAGACCGGCGCGCATGGCCTCCATGTTGTCGTTGCCGATTTCGCGGAGGATATCCATGGCCACATTGCGGACGGAGGCGTCGTCGCTCCGCAGGAGAGGCAGCACCGCGTCCACGCTCTTGGGGCCGCGGATACGCCGCAGGGCGTATTCCGCGCCTTCCTGTACGCCGAGATTTTCATTGGAAAGCTGCTCGCTCAGGACCGGGATGGCTTCCTCAATGTTCATATCGCCTGCGGCAAAGGCAGCGCTGCGAATCCTCTCGTTGTCGGAAGAGTGCAGATCTTCGAGAATCTGGTGCGCGTTGTAGCGAGTGTCTTGCATGGTTTTTTCAACTCCGCTTGTTATCCTTTCACTGCGGCGATAATTTGCTCGGCGATATCGTCGGCGTCTACCACCTGATCAGCCAGTCCGGCATCCACGACGGCCTTGGGCATGCCGTAGACGACGCAGGTCGCTTCGCTCTGGGCAATGAGCCAACCGCCCTTTTCCTTGAGCACGCGAGCGCCGTCGACGCCGTCGGAACCCATCCCCGTCAGCATGACGCCCAGAACGCGCCGCCCCATGCATTTGCCCGCCGTTTCCATGAGCAGATTGACCGTAGGCTTGTACAGGGCGCTCTTGGGCTCGTCCGTCACCAGAACTTCCGCAAGCGGCCCGCGCATCTGAACGCCGATATGTCTGCCGCCGGGACAGATATAGGCATGTCCGTTGACGAGCTTGTCGCCGTTGACAGCTTCGGTGACGGAAAGGGCGCAGACGCCGTCCAGCCGTTTGGCAAAGGGGCCGGTGAAGCTGGCCGGCATATGCTGCGCGACAAGAATGCAGGCGGGCAGGTTCGCCGGAAGCGCCGACAGGATTTTCTGGACTACGGGCGGCCCGCCGGTGGAGACGCCGATGACGACCAGATCCCGCGCGCCGCGGCACCTTGCGCCGACCGTCTGGACAGGACGCGACGCCGGTGTCGCCCCGAACGACTGCCCCTGTGCGAATCCCCCTCCAAGGAGGGGCGTCGTCGTGCCCGGGCGAGGTCTGGAAGGCGTTCTGGGAACGGACGGCGTGGGGGAGGAGGGCAGGCGTGAGGAGAGAGGGGGCGTCGTCGGCGTGGAAGCGGGGCGCATGGTCTGCCGCTGCGACGAATACTTGAGACGGATGAAAGCCTTGCGCCGGGCAAGAAGCTTGACCTTGCGCCGGATCTCGTCGCCGAACGCGTCCTTGTCGTTGGCCATGGTCTTGGGAATGAAATCCATGGCTCCGGCTTCCATGGCCTTGAGCGTCGCTTCGGCGCCGAATTCCGTCAGAGAGCTGATCATGATGACGGGCAGGGGGTTGCTGCTCATCAGCTGCTTGAGCGTTTCAAGGCCGTCCATGCGCGGCATTTCCAGATCCAGCGTGATGACATCCGGCTGGAGCTGCTTGACTTTTTCCAGGCAGTCTACGCCGTCACGGGCGGTGCCTACAACCTCTATACCTGCGTCCTGGGTCAGGTAGGAGGAAATGGCGTTACGCATGAACGCTGAATCATCCACAACAAGAACGCGGATCACGACCTTGCTCCTCTCGAATAGACCTTGCGAATAATGCTGACAAATACTAACGGTATCACGGCGTTTTTACAAATAGAAAAAATAGAAAAAAAAAGCTTGCCAAGAAGGGAAGTTTTCCGTAGAGTGCCTTTTGTCAACGGGATGTGGCTCAGTTTGGCTAGAGCGCAGCGTTCGGGACGCTGAGGCC
>CAJMRA010000081.1 GCA_905215675.1 uncultured bacterium
TTTCCGCGAAACGACAGGCCGTATGGTTTGAAACGCGCGGCGTTTCAAACTGAAATTGCTCCAGATGCAGAGAGGTACGAGCAAATGAGCGAAACGACGCAAAAACGTATGCGGATTTATTTTACCGGCGTGGGCGGACAGGGCACCCTGACGGCGACGACCCTGCTGTCGCGCGCCGCGCTGGACGCCGGACTGGAGCTTGTGGCCGGGGAAGTGCACGGCATGGCGCAGCGCGGCGGGGTTGTGGAGTCCGTGCTTCTGCTGGGCGGCTGGCGGTCGCCCAAGCTCGATCCGGGGGAAGCCGACATCATTCTGGGCTTTGAACCGCTGGAAACCCTGCGGGGGCTGCCCTATCTGCGCCCCGGAGGCGCCGTCTTTTCCAGCAGCGATCCGCTGCCGCCGGTAAGCGTCTCCATGGGGAACGCGCTGTACCCGGCCATGGCGGATATCGAAAGCAAGGTGCGCGCCGCCGCCGGGCTGTGCCGTTTCCTGCCCTGCCGGGAACTGGGCCTGCAGGCGGGCTCCGCGCAGAGCGGCAATACGGTGCTTCTCGCGGCCGTGTGCGCTTCGGGGCTGCTGCCCTTCGGCGTGGACGTGCTGGAAGCCGCGGTCAGGAAATATCTGCCGGCCAAAATTCAGGACGTGAACCTGAAAGCCCTGTCGCTCGGCGCACGGGCCTTTGCGGAATAGCGCGTTTCACCTTAGCGCGCGGTTCCGGCAAGGAAAAATCCTGTGAATCTGCCCTCCCGGTCGGGAAAAGCCGACCCGGGGGGCTTTTTCTTTTTCAAGAAATCGTCTATATAAACGGTTTCCGTCCCCTTCACCTTCAGCATGGGAGATGCGCATGAACAAATGGGCCCGCAGCCTTGCCCTTGCGGCGATGGCGCTGATCCTTCCGGCCTATGCCCAGAGCGCCGACATCAAGCTCGGCCTCATGTGTCCGTTGACGGGCAAATGGGCGTCGGAAGGGCAGGACATGAAAAATATCGTGGAACTGCTGGTGGAAAAGGCCAATGCCGCCGGCGGCATCAACGGCAACAAGATCGAACTGGTCGTGGAAGACGACGCGGGCGATCCGCGCACGGCCGCGCTGGCCGCCCAGAAGCTGGCGTCCTCGGGCGTGACCGCCGTCATCGGCACCTACGGATCGGCGGTGACGGAAGCGAGCCAGAATATTCTTGACGAATCGGGCATCGTGCAGATCGGCACCGGCTCTACCAGCGTGCGCCTGACGGAAAAGGGCCTGCCCCTGTTCTTCCGCACCTGCCCGCGCGACGACGCGCAGGGCAGGGCCGCGGCCGACGTCATCGTCAAGGGCGGCTTCAAGCGGGTGGCCCTGCTGCATGACAATTCGTCCTACTCCAAGGGGCTTGCGGAAGAATCCCGGGACCTGCTGGAAAAGGCGGGCGTGGAAATCGTGTATTACGACGCGCTGACGCCGGGCGAGCAGGACTATACGGCCATCCTGACCAAGCTCAAGTCCGCCTCGCCGGATCTCCTGTTCTTTACCGGCTACTATCCTGAAACCGGCATGCTGCTTCGCCAGAAAAAGGAAATGGGCTGGAACGTGCCCATGATGGGCGGCGACGCCGCCAACCATCAGGACCTTGTGAAGATTGCCGGCAAGGATGCCGCGGCCGGGTATTTCTTCATCAGCCCGCCGCTGCCGCAGGATATCGACACTCCCGAAGCGCAGCAGTTCCTCAAGGATTTCAAGGCCAAATATCAGGCCCTGCCCGTATCCGTCTGGGCCGTCGTGGCCGGAGACGCCTGCAAGGCCCTGGAAGCGGCCTTTGCCGCGGGCAAGGTGGAAGCCGAGGATATCGCCGAGTGGCTCAAGCAGCAGAAGAATCTGCCGGGGCTGACCGGCCCTCTCGGCTTTGACGCCAAGGGCGATCGCGTCGGGGAATTCTATCGTACCTACAAGGTGAACGCCGACGGCGCGTTTGTCCTGCAGGCCCGCTAATCGTTGTTCGACATGCGAAGCCGGGCGGCGCGAGCCGTCCGGCTTCGCGCGCGTCTTTGCCGCCCCCCGGCAGGCTCTTTCGGAAGAAGGCATGAGGCCGTATCGTCGGCGCATCCCATGCCGCAACGCGGCGTCCGGGTTCCGCCCGGCACAGCGACAGCGCCCCCGGCGCTCCATCGGATACACTCTATGGAACAGTTTTTTCAGCAACTGCTTAACGGACTTGCCGTCGGCGGTATTTATGCGCTGGTGGCATTGGGCTACACCATGGTGTACGGTGTGCTCAAGCTCATCAATTTTGCGCACGGCGATCTTTTCACCATCGGCGCCTATCTGGGCCTGACCCTGCTGGTCAGCGGCGGTCTGGCGGGCAGCCTGCCGCCGGTACTGGCCGTTCTTCTGGTGTTCTTCATGGTCGGTCTGCTGGTGGCGCTCATCGGCTGCGCGCTGGAGCGCGTCGCCTACCGCCCCCTGCGCAAGGCCGGGCGTCTCTCCGCCGTGGTGTCCGCCCTGGGGGCTTCCATCTTTTTCCAGAACGCCGTCATGCTGGTCTACGGCGCGCGTCCCTACGTGTACCCCAACAGCCTGCGCCCGGATTTCACCATCGAACTTTTCGGCTATGCGCTGCCCGGCATGCGCGTCATGGTCATTGCGGCGACCATCGCCCTCATGCTGGCTCTCTGGGCCTTCATTCAGAAGACGCGCCTCGGCGCGGCCGTGCGCGCCGTGGCCATAGATCAGGGCGCGGCCCGTCTCATGGGCATCAACGTCAACCGGATCATCTCGCTGGTGTTCCTGATCGGCCCGGGACTCGGGGGCATGGCCGGTCTTCTGGTGGGCATGTATTACGGCAAGATCGACTTCACCATGGGCTGGACCTACGGCCTGAAAGCCTTTACCGCCGCCATCCTCGGGGGCATCGGCAATATCCCCGGCGCCATGCTGGGAGGTCTGCTGCTCGGCGTGGTGGAGGCGCTGGCGGCCAGCTACGTCGCCTTTGCCTGGAAGGACGCCGTGGCCTTCTGCGTGCTGATTCTGATTCTGATTATCCGGCCCACGGGCATTCTCGGCGAAAGGACGGCCGACAAGCTATGATTACTCCCGCCCTTTCCCTGCGCGACCGTCGCGGCCGCCGTCTTGTCTCCTGTCTGCTGCTGGGGGCCGTCATCTGTCTCCTGCCCTTTTTCTGCAACGCCTACTGGCTGGACGTGTGCGTCAGCATAGGCCTGTACGCCCTGCTGTCCCTGTCGCTGAATCTCATTCTGGGGCAGGCGGGCATTTTCCACATGGGGCATGCCGCCTTTTTCGGCGTGGGCGCGTATACCACGGCCATCCTCAATACCATGTACCATATCCCGGTACTCTGGCTCATGCCCGTGTCCGGGGTCGTGGCGGGCCTGTTCGCCCTCATTGTGGCGCGTCCGATCATCCATCTGCGCGGCGACTATCTGCTGATTGTGACCATCGGTATCGTGGAAATCGTCCGTATCGCCCTGCTCAACGACGTGGGCGGCATCACCGGCGGTTCCAACGGCATTTTCGGCATCAGCCGTCCCCAGCTTTTCGGCTTCCGCATCTACAAGAGCCTGCATTTCTACTGGCTCGTGTGGGGCATGGTCGGCCTGACCCTGCTGCTGTTCTACGGGCTGTGGCATTCCCGCGTGGGCCGCGCGCTCAACTATATCAAGGCGGACGACGTGGCCGCCGAAGGCTGCGGCGTCAATGTCGCCTTCTACAAGCTGACGGCCTTCGTGCTGGGCGCTTTCTGGGCCGGTATGGCCGGGACAGTCTATGCCGCCAAAATGTCCACCATTGCGCCGGAATCCTTCAATTTCATGGAATCCGTCATTATTTTCGCCGTGGTCATCCTGTCCGGCGGCAGCCAGCTGGGCGTGCTGATCAGCGCCTTTCTTTTCATCGGCCTGCCCGAACTGCTGCGCGAATTTTCCGACGCGCGCATGCTGATCTTCGGCCTTGCCATGATGCTGATGATGATCTGGCGGCCTCAGGGCCTGCTGCCCTGCCTGCCGCGCCGTTATCCCCGCCTGCCCGCTCCGGGAGCATCCGCGGGAAACGCCGAGGAGCGTCGCGCATGAGTCTTCTTGAACTGAAGGACGTCACCAAGATTTTCGGCGGTCTGATTGCCGTCAACGAGGTGTCCTTTTCCGTGGAGCCGGGGAGTGTCGTCGGTCTCATCGGCCCCAACGGGGCCGGAAAGACCACGGTATTCAACTGCATCACCGGCAACTACCGTCCCGAACGCGGTTCCATCCTGTTCGACGGGCGCGACGTGACCGGCGTCGCCCCGCATCGTCTGGTGGAGCGGGGCATTGCGCGCACCTTCCAGAGCATCCGGCTTTTTTCCACGCTGTCCGCGCTGGAAAATACGCTTGCCGGGCGACACTGCCGCCTGCGTTCCGGCTGGCTGGCCTCCATGCTGCATCTGCCGTCGCAGCGGCGCGAAGAGCGGGAGGCCGTCCGGCGCTGCATGCAGGAACTGGAGTTCGTCGGTCTGGCCGAACATGCCGGGGAAGCGGCGGGAAGCCTGTCGTACGGCAATCAGCGCCTGCTTGAAATTGCGCGGGCGCTGGCTTCCGATCCGCGCCTGCTCATTCTGGACGAGCCCGCAGGCGGCATGAACGATCAGGAAACCGTGGCCCTGGTGGATACCATTACCGCCATCCGGGATCGCGGTATCACGGTGCTGCTCATCGAGCATGACATGCGGCTGGTGATGCGGATTTGCGAAAAGCTGGTTGTGCTGGAAAACGGCTGCCTTATCGCCCAGGGCGCGCCGGAGGCCGTGCGCAGTCATCCGGCCGTTATCGAAGCCTATCTGGGCGCGGAAGACGAGGCCTGGTAAATGTCCCTGCTGTCCCTTTCCGGTATCCGTGTGCGCTATGGCAGCGTCGAAGTTCTGCACGGCATCGATTTGCGCGTGGAAGAAGGCGAAATCGTCACCATTCTCGGCGCCAACGGCGCGGGCAAGAGTACGACGCTTCTGACCATCAGCGGCCTTGTGCGCCCCAGCGGCGGCGAAATCATGTTTGACGGCAAGAACCTGCTCAAGGTGCCCAGTCATGAAATCGTCAATCTCGGCATCGCCCAGTCGCCCGAAGGGCGGCGGGTCTTCGGTCCCATGACCGTGCTGGAAAATCTGCGTCTGGGGGCGTTCTGCGTCCGCAACGAACAGACCGTCGCCCGCACGCTGGAATGGATTTTCGAGCTGTTTCCCCGTCTCCATGAACGTCGCCAGCAGCTGGCCGGCACGCTTTCCGGCGGCGAGCAGCAGATGCTGGCCATCGGGCGCGCCCTCATGGCCCAGCCGCGGCTGCTCCTTCTGGATGAACCCTCTCTGGGTCTTGCGCCCCTGCTGGTGCGCTCCATCTTTGAAACCGTGCGCAGCATCAACGAACGGGGCGTCACCGTCCTTATCGTGGAGCAGAATGCCCGCGCGGCCCTCAAGCTCGCCACGCGCGGCTATGTGCTGGAAGTGGGTAATATGGTCAAGGAGGGCAGGGCGGCCGAACTGCTCGCCGATCCGTCCGTGCGCGAGGCCTATCTGGGCGGATAGGGCGTTGTGCCTTTGAAAAAAGGTGAAACGCTCTAGAATCCCAGCCAGTTGAAACCCTTTGCCATGACGGCCACAAGGGCGATGGCAATGCCGATTTGCCACTTGAGCAGATCGAACTTGCTTTTCTCCACGTCGGCCCTGATTTTTTCGATATCGGTCTTGAGTTCGGCGCGTGTGGCTTCCATGTCCGCCGTGAGGTTCGCGCGGACCTTTTCCACCTCGGCGCGGGTATTTTCAATCCTGATGGTAAGATCCGCCCGGATTTTTTCCACCTCGGCGCGAACCCGTTCAATTTCGAGGCGTGTATCCAGCACGTCGCCGCGCGTGGCCAGATCGTTGCGCGTGGCTTCCTCGTAAAAGCGCATGAGAGGTTGCAGGGCTGCGCGCTGGGCTTCAGCCTGTTCCCTGAGGGCTTCGGCCTGTACTTCGGCCTGCCGTCGTGTGAACCCTGCCTCTTCCAGTTTTTTGGCATAGCCGAGGCTGTCAAAGGTAAAGGTGGCGCTCATGGTACTCCTTCTTGAGTTCGGCCCGGACTTTTTCCTCCTGGGCGCGAACCCGCCACTCCCTGTTTTTCGACGTGGCCGGGGCTGTCAAAAGGAATGTGGCGATTTTGTGCGGTTCCCCTTGTCTGCCTTGTATCGTGTTTGGGGGCAGGGGTCAAAGTCCGGGCTTTCAGGCGGCGGAACGCAGGACGGAGGAGGGGAGAGCGTTTCACCTTTGAAAAAGGTGAAACGCGAGGCGACGGCGCAGCGCCGCCCGGCCCGAAGCGAGCCGGGAAAACCGCGTTTTTTCCGCGAAACGACAGGCCGTATGGTGTGAAACGCGCAGCGTTTCAAACTGAAATTGCTCTAAAAAAAGAGGCGCGATACGGGATCGCGCCTCTTTTTTTATATGCCCGACGGGAAGCGGTTACTTCAGCTTGGAGAGCAGGTCTTCCTTGATGGCGTCAATGGTGCCTTCGCCATTGAGTTCGATGTAGACCGTCTTGCCTTCCTGAGCCAGCTTCTTGAAGTAGTAGGCGGCGGCAAGGGTGCCGTCGGTGGTGTTGTAGTAAATATCGTGACGCTTGTTGATGGCGGCTTCGTCCTGGTCGTCGGAACGGGTCGTGAGATCGCCGCCGCACACGCGGCATTTGTCGCCGTTGGGCTTGATGGCGTCAATAAAGATGTTGTTGGGGTGGTTGTTGTTGTTCTTGCACAGGCGACGGCCCATGATGCGATTCTTGGCGATTTCGCGGGGCAGCAGGATTTCAATCACGTAGTCCAGCTTGAGGCCTTCTTTCTGCAGGGCTTCCCAGAGCTTTTCGGCCTGCACCATGTTGCGGGGGAAGCCGTCCAGCAGCCAGCCGTTCTTGCCCTTGGTCTTGAGGGTTTCCAGCACCATGGGAATGGTGATGTCGTCCGGCACGAGGTCGCCGCGATCAATATATTCCTTGGCCTTCTTGCCGAGTTCGGTGCCGCCGCCGATGTGTTCGCGGAAGATGGCGCCCGACTCGATGTGAGCCAGGTTGTACTTCTGTTTCACCAGTTCGCCCTGAGTACCCTTGCCGCTGCCGTTGGGGCCAAAGATCAGAATATTCATAACGCTCTCCTCCGGATGCAGGTGGTTATTGCTTGTGCAAAAAAGTACACATACCGTGTATAGTCTTCCCCCCGCATCCTGTCAATGGGGTTGATCAATCCTGAATCGCCGCGATTTCCTTGCTGCGGGTGATGGCCCGTATCAGATAGAAGGCCGTCAGGATTTGCGCTTCCTCGGCCTGTACGGCGAAGGTGTGCAGATAGTTGCGCGCCTGCAATTCCGTGGGGGCGCAGGCGTCATCCGTCAGAAACTCGTCGGCCGTCATGCACAGGGCGGCCGCGACCTTTCGCAGGGCAATGCGGTGTTCTTCCCGCCAGGGTGAGCCGTCGTCGCTCTTGTCTGTTTTCTTCATGGACGCACTCTCTCGTTGTGGATGGTCTCCCTTCTGTCATGTGAATCGTCAAGATCTTCTTGCCGGAAGCCGATACGGACGGAGCATATGATCGCGCGCCTTGCAAGGAAAGGCAAGACATTCTTGCGCCGAGGCGGGAATATTCACACAGATATACAGGAAGAGCGCGTATCTTTTAAGAAAAAAAATATCGGGGGAGCATGCGCCGCGAGTGGGAAAAACGAGATTTCCTTCCTTATACAGGGCCGGGGCTCCGGCATGTATCCCCTTGCAGTAGCGTGCGCTCTCTCTCTCTCTCTCTCTCTCTCTCTCTCTCTCTCTCTCTCTCTCTTATGGCAATGCAACGTCGATGATGATTTGCAATCAATTTTTCAAAACGGCATTGCGCGCATCATCATATCTGTGAAAATACCCTTTATCTGAGTCCCTTGTAGACGAGATAAAATGCGGAAAGATTCTTCTTGTTGGCCTTTTGTATGAAATCAAGAAGGCAGCTGCGCATTTCCTCCTCCGTCGGTTCCCTGTCCGGTTCGGCGCCGAAAAAGTCGGAGACCGTCACGGACATGACGTCGGCCAGCTTCAGCAGGCAGGACAGCGTGGGATTGGCGGTGCCGCGTTCGATATCCCCCACATGCTGCAAGGAAAAACCGGACAGTTCGGCAAGAGATTCCTGCGTCAGGCCGCGCCGCTTGCGTACCGCCCGGATATTTTTTCCCAGTTGCTTTTCGTTCATCGTCCACCTCCTTGGGGGGGAGCGCTTGCGCTTTCTTTCCATGAATATATGCCATCGGGGAAGAAAAAGAGAAAGTAAATTTTTGTAATATATTGAAATCAAATATTTTTTTACGCATATCACGGCCGCCGAAAAATCGACGCCCGTTTTTTCTGTTCCGCGTTCCGGGGCCGGGAAAAAGGGGAAATTTTTGACGCCTGTTAGCATGCGTTTCCCGTAACACCCTGTAAATACACTACTGGCATATATTTTGGATAAAAAAGAGCAACCAACAATAAATATTCCAAGGAGAGGAAACCTTATGAGTCTCGTCGTCAACCATAATATGATGGCCGCCAATGTGGCGCGCAACCTCAACGCCCACTACAGCAATCTGAGCACGTCCACGCAGCGCCTGTCCACCGGCATGCGCATCAATTCCGCCGCCGACGACGCCGCCGGTCTGGCCATCAGCGAATTGCAGCGCGCCGACA